>JAEPMM010000428.1 GCA_017643965.1 Marinobacter sp. | reverse complement strand
GCGCCGGCAAACACGGTTGCGCTCATCAGCAACGCCTGCAACGGCTCCAACCCCTTCTGGATGGCGGCCAGGCCAAAGGCAGCACCGAACGCCACCACAAACAAGGAGATGGGAAGCAGCCGGAGAAACTCAAGGCGCACCTTGGCCGGCTGAAGCTGATAAGGATAGGAAGCGACAGACATCAGAGGAAACTAAGTCAGAATCCTCAATCAGCGTATAGGTAGTTACCCGCAGACACGGCCTAGTGCACGATGTGCACCCGACCGTCTGCCGCAGCAAACGGGTTGTTGAAGCTGCTGCCTTCGCCCTGCAATTCCGCTTCAGGGTGATTCAGCGCCATCAATTCCTTCATTTGCTCTGCGTCGGCCTTGGGCACATCCACCATGACCAGATGCCGCCCGGCTTCGATGTCACCGTGGAATTTCCGGATGCGGTAGTTCTCGGTGCCGATGCCGCCGAAGCCGCCGAGCCACCCGCCGGCTATGACCGCGAACACGCCCATCGCAACGTACGCCGAGAGCGGCCAGCCAAGGCCGCCCCACGCGGCAATAGGCACCACGAAAAACAGTGCGAACAGGCCACCGATAATCATCCCCCGTTCCACAAACCGGGGCAGGTCGGTTTTATCAAGCACACTTGCGGTGTGCAGCCTGTGGGTATAGAGCCCCGCCTCATCCTTGCTGAAGATGTGGAAACGCCAGTCGGTAATGCCACGCTCATGCAGATCTTCGGAAATACTCTCGACACTGTCGATGGTGTCCACCAGATAGAAGAGCCGTTTCATAATCGTCCTCCACTCAGATTCTCTGAGTCAGATGATGTGAATTGATTATAAAACAACCAACACAGCTAACCTGATGATTGTTCAAATCGATTTACGATAAGCAAAACCGGGATATGGCGACTGCGTCTAAAGATTCCCGTTTCGGCGTTGACGTTAACGTCAATTGCAGCTAGTTTATTTTCCGTTCCGCCCCAAAAGGGCACTCCAGAACGGAGCACCGGGACACCTGAAATCAAACCGCCGGGCAAAAGCCGGACGACAAGAACAAGATACCCGCTCATGCCGAGATCCGGCCAGGTGGGAGAGGATTTCACACATGCCACATGATTCACGCACCCCCAACGGGCTGCGTCCCGTCAGCCTTGATGATGTCTGGGAAAAAGATTCCGGCACTGTCTACATGAACGGCAGCCAGGCCCTGGCCCGCCTTCCCCTGTTGCAAGCCCAGCTTGATCGCGCCAACGGCCTCAATACCGCCGGCTTCATTTCCGGCTACCGCGGCTCGCCCCTGGGCGGTTTCGACAAGGTGCTGTGGAAAGCCCGCGACTATCTGAAAAAACAGAACATTCACTTTCTGCCGGGTATCAACGAGGACCTGGGCGCCACGGCGGTCTGGGGCGCCCAGCAGGTCAACATTTTTGAAGGCGCCCAATACGATGGCGTGTTCAGCCTGTGGTACGGCAAGGGGCCCGGTGTCGACCGCACCGGCGATGTCTTCAAACACGCCAACGCAGCCGGCACCTCCCGTTTTGGTGGCGTGCTGGCCGTGGCCGGCGACGACCATGCCTGCAAGTCGTCCACCCTGCCCCATCAGAGCGACTACGCCTTTCTCGATGCCGGCATGCCGGTACTGAACCCGGCGGGCATCCAGGACATTCTGGACATGGGCCTGTATGGCTGGGCCATGTCCCGCTTCAGCGGCTGCTGGGTGGGCTTCAAGGCACTGGCGGAGAACATGGATTCGTCCATTTCCGCCAACATGGATCTCAGCCGCATCAACATTCGCCTGCCGCGCGAGTTCCCGATGCCCGAAGGCGGGCTCAATTCCCGCTGGCCGGACAAGCCCATGGCGCAGGAGGAACGCCTGCACCGCTATAAGCTCGAGGCAGCCAAGGCCTTCTGCCGCGCCAACCGGCTTGACCATACCGTGTATTCCGCCCACCAGCCGCGATTCGGCATTGTCACCACCGGCAAAGCCTATCTGGACGTTATTCAGGCCCTGGCCGACCTGGGGCTGGGCGAAGAAGAACGCGAGACCATCGGCCTGACCGTCTACAAGGTCGCCATGCCCTGGCCGCTGGAGCCGGAAGGCATCTACGAGTTCGCCACCGGCCTGGAAGAAATCCTGGTGGTGGAAGAAAAGCGCGGGCTGATCGAGGATCAGCTCAAAACCCAGCTCTACAGCTGGCAGGATGGCAAACGGCCGAATGTCATCGGCAAACGGGACGACCACGGTCACGACCTGCTGCCGACCATTGCCGAGCTGACCCCCGCCATGGTGGCCCGCGCCATCGCTTCCCGGCTCGACGGCCGCTACTGCAACGACACCCTGCAGAAACGCCTGGACTTCCTCACCGAAAAGGAAAACAGCCTCGCCAACCCGCGGGAGCGTCTGGAGCGCACCCCGCACTTCTGCTCCGGCTGCCCACACAACACCTCCACCCAGGTGCCTGAGGGCAGTCGTGCCCTGGGCGGCATCGGTTGCCATTACATGGCCACCTGGATGGATCGGGGCACCGACACCTTCACCCAGATGGGCGGCGAGGGCGTGACCTGGCTTGGCCAGGCGCCGTTTACCAGCCAGAAGCACGTGTTCCAGAATCTCGGCGACGGCACCTATTTCCATTCCGGCGTGCTGGCCATTCGCGCCGCCATTGCCTCCGGCGCCAATATCACCTACAAGATCCTTTACAACGACGCCGTGGCCATGACCGGCGGTCAGCCGGTGGATGGCACCCTCAGCGTGCAGCAGATCAGCCATCAGCTCTACGGCGAGGGCGTTCGCCGCATTGCCGTGGTCAGTGACGACATAGACAAGTACCCGTCCCGCGCGGACTTTGCCGACCGCACCACCT
>JAEPMM010000155.1 GCA_017643965.1 Marinobacter sp. | reverse complement strand
GTCGATGCCGATGATCTTGTGCATCTGCAGGGTCAGCCGCCAGCGCGGATTGGCCAGGCAATAGTTCGTCGCCTTGCGGGTGTTGCTCTGCTTCACCGCGTCCGAGCCGCTCTCCGGGGCCGACGGCGAGGCCATCGGTGACAGGAAATAGTGGCTGGCAGTGAGATTCTGGAAACGCTCCGGCATCGCCTTGGGCTGGGGATAGACCAGCTTCAGCTCATCACAGCGCTCGATCACCACCGGCGCATCGGCCTTCGGGCTGACGCACAGCCAGTCGATGCCCTGCGGGGCCGGCAAGGTTCCGTTGGTCTCCACCCCCACCTCGAAACCGCGGCGGTGAAACGCCTCAATTAACGGCTCGTCCAGCTGCAACAATGGCTCACCCCCGGTGCACACCACATACGGGCGTCCGGGCGCATCCGGCCAGAGACTCCGGATATGGTCCGCCAGCGCGTCTGCGGTTTCAAAGCGCCCACCGTTCTGGCCATCGGTGCCGACAAAGTCGGTGTCGCAGAAATCACACACCGCCTGCGCCCGGTCCTTTTCCCGCCCGGTCCACAGATTGCACTTGCTGAAGCGGCAGAACACGGCAGCCCGGCCAGCCTGGGCACCTTCGCCCTGCAGGGTATAGAACGCCTCCTTGACCCGGTACATCAGCCGCGCTCCTCGTAGGGCAGTGGATCGGTCAGACCATGGGCGGCAAACGCCTCTTGCCGTTCCACGCAGGAGCCGCAGACGCCGCAGGCCCGTTCACGGCCGTTGTAGCAGGTCCAGGTCTGGCTGTAATCCAGATTCAGCTTCAGGCCCTCAGCGAGGATGGCGGACTTGTCCATGGCCATGAACGGCGCCTCAATCGCCACTGGCTGGTAATTGGCGACACGGCAAACCGCGTCCATTTTTTCAACAAATTCCGGCCGGCAATCGGGATAGATGGCGTGGTCGCCGCCGTGGGCGCCGTACCAGACGGCACTGGCACCGGCGGTGACCGCGTAGCCGGTGGCCAGCGACAACAGGATCATATTGCGATTGGGCACCACCGTCGCCTTCATGGAATCCTCGGCGTAGTGACCTTCCGGTACCGCTACCTCCGAGGTCAGCGCGGACCCGGCCATCACAGTACTCAACGCCCGGATGTCCAGCACCTGATGAGGGATGCCCGCGCGCGCGCAGACGTCGCGAGCGCACTCAAGCTCACGGACGTGGCGCTGGCCGTAGTCAAACGACAGGGCGTGAACCTGATGGCCACGGGCACGAGCCAGGTGCATCAGCGTGAACGAATCCATCCCTCCGGAATAGATAACAACTACGGTTTCAGACATCGGCTTTTCCATATTTCCCGTTTATTCAGAAAGGCACCCGGCATGCGGCTCGTTGTCATCGGGTTTTTACATTCGATGAGCATATTGTAACAGTGGAATCACACGATGGGTTCGCGTCGGGACAACGGGGCGGGTAAACTCACCATACGGCACATCAATAAAAACCGGGACGAATGAATTCTGACCTCAATCCAGCCTTCATTGATTTCGAGGCTTCCAGCCTTGATCTCATTGCCAGTTACCCGATCGAGGTGGGTATCTGCCTGCCTGACGGACAGCTGCACAGCTGGTTGATCCGCCCCCATGTGCTCTGGCAGGACTGGTCGGACAGCGCCGAGCAAATTCACGGCATCGACCGCAGCACGCTGGAAACCGAAGGCACCCACATTTCCGACGTAGCCCGGCAATTGAACGAACTGCTGCCGGATCAGGTGTTCTGTGATGCCTGGACTTTTGACAGCTTCTGGCTGCACCGATTGTTCCGGGTGTCCGGCATAGTGCCGACCTTCCAGCTTGAGTCCATATCCATGCTACTGAACCCGGTTCAGGTCCGCCACTGGTCAGCCCTGCGTCAGGAGGTGATTCGCGAGCTCGGGTTACCCGTACACCGCGCCGCCAATGACGCGCTGATCCTTCACCGCACCTGGCAACAGATCAATCTGGACGCCGATCGCCTGCAGTCACTCCCCGTCCACAGCCGCCAGGCCTGACCCACAAAACACCGATGCCTGGCGGGCTCAGTGCTTCAGACGACGGCCGCGCACAGCCATCACTTCCAGTGCGTCGCGCAGGGTGTTCAGGGTCCAGTAGGTGACCAGTGCCATCAGTCCGGCCCCAATCACCGTAAACGTGAGGTCATCCCCCACCACCTGGCCGCGAGCCAGCATCAGGTAGACGGCGAGGACGGCAATCAGAATCCCTTCAACCAAAACGTGTGAACGGAATTTTCTGCGGGCGGATCCGGCTTGTTCGGACATTTTACTGGGTTTCAACCTCTCTCGGTGAATCATGGAAAGTGCTTCGTTAGGATGCAAATTATCCACCGGAACCGGCAAAAAGGCTGTACGGACTAGTGGCTACGAATTTTCCACTATCCAAAAAAAACGCAGCCTCGAGAGGCTGCGTCGAAAGGAGAGATCCATGGGATGTCCGGAAAAACAGGTCACAGACACCCTGGATTGCACAACGTAAAAACACGTGACAAACAAAATTATGTCGGCTTTTCACAACCCGGTCTGTACGGGTTTGCCGAAGCGCTTTAGCCCTTGCAAACCGCCCTGCACCCGATACACTGAGTAAAGTACCGAAACCGATAACCCGGCCTGAACGTGCCATCGGCATCGCCGGCAAAGAGCCAGACACCATGCAACAGATTATCCGACAGTCTTTTGTTCACACGGGCGCGGGCCACCTCGCGCGCCAGTGTGGTCTTGTCATGGTGAAAGACAGCTAACGGCTTTCGGTCAGTCCCGGGAGCCATTCGAGCGACCGGGCCAGCCTCTCCGTCAGACCCCGGTTGCTCCAGCACCGGGGGTTTTTGTTTTTGCAGCCGCAAAACGACAAGGAGAACATCATGAGAAGACATCCACCGACACGTGCAGCACACAAGCCAGCCGGCACTCAGCTTGGCCCCATCAAGCGCCCCGAGAAGCTGCCGCTGCTGGATGCCATCTGCAAGAAACTGAATCAGCGGGTCAATCTGGATGACGAACAGCGGGTGCTCGGTCTGTATGAGCGGGGCTGGATCTTCAATGGCGTGCTGTCCCGGCTGGAAGGTGCGGAAGCTCGCTATGTGCGGGCGCTGGCCACCCGCTATGACTCATGGATAGCCCGTCAGGTCGCCTGATCGGCCGCCATACCGGGCCTGTACCGTTCAATGGGGACGGTTCAGGCCCCGCATCGCCAGATCGCCACTGTGGACCATGGCGTAGTTATTCACCACATCGTGGATCTTTTCCTGGGAATAGGGTTTCACCACATAACCGTTGGCACCGGCACTGATGGCCTTCTGAATGCTGTCAATGGAGTCGTCGGCCGTCACCAGCACGATGTGCTGACTTTCCTTGAGGCGTTTGAATTCCAGCATCAGGTCATGGCCGTTGCCATCCGGCAGGCCGATATCCAGCAGCACAATCTGAAACTCATTGGCGTCATAGGCCGCCCGCGCACCCGCCGCATCCTGCGCCGATTCCACACCCGTGGCACCGGCCTTGAACAACATCTGCACCAGGTTCTCACGCATCACCGGCTCGTCTTCAACCACCAACACCCTGAGATCGTTCATCGATTCGCTCCTGTTCTTTGCATATTCAGTCAGACCGCATCTCCGCCAGAGCGGCGCGGAATCGCAAGGGGCTCGTGCCGTGCCGGTGCCTGATCGCCGTCACCACCATGAAGCCCGCCCGCAGCCTCTCCGGTCATATCCTGGCGCGTCAGTATGTTGCTGATGCTGACCGCGGTGGTGTAGAGCGAGATGGCTATGATCAGCAGAACCGGCTGTACAAACGCCACAAACCCCGGTACATCGTCGCTGCCAACAATACTGAGCATCAGGATGATGGCAGGGCCCAACACCACGAACAGGGTCAGCGCAATGAAAAACACAATGCGCTCCTTGTAGCGACCCAGGTCCCGGTTGGTCACCAGTCCCAGCACAAACTTGCCGATGGCCAGTCCGGCCAGAATCGCGGCGGCGATGCTGAAATCCGGCCGCATCAGTATGTCCGCCAGATTCCCGTCCCAGAGACGTTGCATGGTCATCACCAGAAACGGAAAAAGTACGAACAGAATGTCGGCGTAGGTCCCGTACATCATGCTCAGTGAATATTGTTCGCCGTGCTGCTGATTGTCACTCATTGTCCGTTATCCTGTGGTTCTGTCTTGTCCACGCGCCCGTGCGCCTGCCGGCGGATCATGTGCGTTCTTCCCGGCTCGCCAGAGCGCGGCCAATCATCTCATCGAGCCCGGCCAGGTCGCTGCGAATCCGTTCCCAGTCCGGATCGTCGGTTTTAAGATTGGCCTCAAGTGCCCCTGCCTGCCGGGTCATCGCCGGGTAACCCATGGCCCCGGCCGTTCCCTTGATCTGGTGGGCCTCACTCCGAAGTGTTGCCACATCCTGCGCCCTCAGTGCCTGATGCATGGTGTGCTGTCGCCCCGGCAGGCCCGACAGGAACTGACTTACCAGCTCCCGAAGGCCGTCATCCTGAGTGGAATCGGGTGTCGCGGATGAAGCATCATGACGCCCCAGCGTCCGCTCCAGCAAGGCCAACAGGTGATCGGTGTCCATCGGCTTGTTGAGCACGGCATCGCACCCGGCCGCCTGCAATGCTTCGATCTCCTGCTGATCGCCCGCGGTAAACGCCACGATGGGCCGCCGGAAACCGGTCTGTCGAAGCAACCGGGTCGCCTCGACCCCGTCCAGCCCGGGCATATGGCGGTCCATCAACACCAGATCCACCGACTCCGACAGCGCCGCCCGCACGGCCTCGTCACCGCTGGTCACGGCAACCACCTCCAGCCCGCGCCGGCGCAACATGCGCTCCACCAGTTGCCGGTTGTCGTCGTTGTCTTCTGCCACCAGGGCCGTGCCGTGGAATTGATGGTTACCCCCGACGCCCTGGTCGGGCTGGACTCTCAGGTACCTGGCCAGCACCTCGTAGAATCGCTGCTTGTCGATGGGCTTGGCCAGGTGCTCGTTGCAGCCGGCCAGGCGATAGTCGGCAATGTCCTCGGCCATCACGTTCGCGGTCAGCGCAATCACCGGGGTGTTGATGCCCGCTTCCCGCAGCGCAGCGGTGGCGTCGCGGCCGTTCATGACCGGCATCTGGATGTCCATCAGGATCAGGTCAAAGGGCTCGCGAATGGCTGCTTCCAGAGCCTCCGCCCCGTTACCCACATGCACGATATCTGCACCCGTGCGACTCACCAGCAAGGACACCAGCCGCCGGTTCACTTCGTTGTCTTCGGCGCACAGAATCCGGCCGGCCAGTTGCGGCGCCACCACCATGGGCAGGGTGCGTCGGCGCTGGCTCAGTTCCGACGCATCCCGCAGAAAATGCACGCCATCGAGAGCTCCGGTGTTGATCCTCAGCTCAAACTCACTGCCCTCACCGTAAGTGCTGGTAACGGCAATGTCGCCGCCGAGCAGTTCCGCCAGTCGGCGGGAAATGCTCAGCCCCAGACCGGTGCCACCGTACTGGCGGGCTATCGCCGCGCTGCCCTGGGCAAAAGGATCGAACAGCCGCCCCAGTTGCTCCGGCTTCATGCCAATACCGGTATCCACCACCCGTGCCACCAGTTGCTCGCGCGCCCGGTCACACCTGACCGCCAGGGATATCGAGCCTTTTTCGGTGAATTTCAGCGCATTTCCACACAGATTAATGATGATCTGTCTGAAACGGGTGGGATCCGTGCGCACTGTCTCCGGTAGCGGGTAATCACAGCGAATGGCGAATTCCAGACCTTTCTCCTTCGCCCGGGGGGCGAAGAAGGCGCGGATTTCATCCAGCAATTCCGGCAGATTGACGGTGACGATGTCCACGTCCAGCTTGTTGGCGTCGATCTTGGAGTGATCCAGGATGTCGTTCACCAGATCCAGCAGGTGGCGCCCGCTGCGCACCACGGTTTCCGCGCTGCTGCGTTTCTCCTGCTCGCTCAGATCCGGCTCCAGCAGGGTCTCGCCGTAACCGATGATGGCGGCCAGCGGGGTGCGGATTTCGTGGCTCATGTTGGCCAGGAACTGGCTTTTGGCTTCAGCCGAATTGCGGGCCAGCTCTTTTTCCAGGCGCTCCTGCTCCCGTTCTCGCTCGATGTGCTGGCGCTGATGGCGCTCGGTGGCATCAATACAGGTGCCTTCCAGGTGGGTGGGCACACCGTCATTGTCATACACCGTGTGCAGCGAGATGGTGGCCCAACGCTCGTCACCGGCGTGCGTCCGGTAACGGGCCTCGATTCCTTTTACGGTGCCCCGGGTTTCCAGCTGCTCCACCACACGCTGGCGCACACGCTCATCCGCAAAGCAGGCATCCAGCACATCAGGATTGTCGTCCAGCAGTTCGCGGCTGCTGTGATAGCCCATCAACTGCGCCATGGCCGGGTTTGCGGTGACAAAACGCCGGTCCAGGGACATCTGGAAAACCCCCTCGATGGCGTTGTCGAACAACGACTGGTAGCGGCGCAGGTTAGCCAGCGCGCGCTGGCTCCAGCCCAGGGCTTCACCCTGCACCTGCTTGATGCGGTCCGCGAGCGCGAAGGAAAACAGGATGATCTGCCCAGTCAGTCCGAATTGCGGCGAGTAGGAGGTGAACATGTTCACCGGCAGATACCCCATGACCGTCAGGGCGTAGATGCCGAAACCCACCAGCGCCAGAGTCCAGGCAAAGAAATAGGAACGCGCCGCCGGGTTGTAGTAACGCCAGGACAGGTAGCTGACCAGAATCATCAGCGCACTGAGCACGATGGAGCCCAGCACGATCCACTCCATCGCCACATGGTAGGGCAGGAACAGGGACAGCACGAAGGTCAGTACCACGGAATACAGGCACAGGCGGATGACCTGGTCCAGGTCCGGCGCACGCTGGCGGGTTTCCAGCAACGAGCGCGCCATCAGCAGGCCCCAGAACCAGGTCGTCAGGATCTGGAAGTGAAGATATTCCTTGTTCAGGAAGGCGGGCCGGTCGTCAAACAGCTGAGTGCCGTGGACCTGCTCGGTGGCAATGAAAACAACGGCGGAGATCAGATACAGCACATAATAGATGTTGCTGCGTTCCCGCACCGACACCGCGACGAACAGGTTGTAGGCGAAGATTGCCAGAATGCTGCCGAGAAGAATGCCCCGCACAACCTCGTCAACGGACACCTTCTCGATGTAGCTGTCCGGTTGCCAGAGTGTGATGGGTAGGCGAAAGGTATTGGTATTGGTGATGCGCAGATAGATGCGAACCGGCGATCCGGTTTCCAGCGACAGGCGGACGGTCGGATTGGGCACGGCTAGGTCGCGGGAAGCCCAGTCGCCCTCGGAGCCGGCCCGGCGCTGTTCCAGCAATTCGCCATCCTGAGCCACGTACAGCACCACCTCATCCACCGGCGGCAGGGCCAGCTCGAGGATCCAGTCCGACAAAG
>JAEPMM010000105.1 GCA_017643965.1 Marinobacter sp. | reverse complement strand
TGATGCCGCGCTGGGGTGCAGAGCGCGCCGCCGGCAAACGCGACAGCCAGCATCAGTAAGCGCCCGGCGCGATGGTTTTGGTCAGCCCGATTGATGGTTTTCACCATTGAGCGAACTGTCCAGTCAGCAGAGACTTGGTGAACGACAACCACAACACTGGTCATTCACCGAGGTTTACCATGATTCCACGCACACTCTTTGACGCCGATCTCGACGGCTTCCGCGATTCCGTTCGTAAATTCCTGGAGCAGGAAGCGGCTCCCCACCATGAACAATGGGAAAAAGACGGGCAGGTCAGCCGCGAGCTGTGGACCAAAGCCGGAGAGTTGGGCTTCCTGTGTCCGACCATGCCGGAAGAGTTTGGTGGTGTGGGCGCGGACTTCCGTTACAGTGCGGTGATCATGGAAGAGATTTCCTATGCCGGGCTGTCCGGTATTGGTTGGGGGCTGCACTCCGACATTGTTGCGCCCTATATTCTCAATTACGGTTCGCAGGAACAGAAGGAGCATTACCTGCCGAAACTGGCCACCGGTGAGATGATCGGGGCCATTGCCATGAGCGAGCCCGGCGCAGGTTCTGATCTTCAGGGTATAAGAACGACCGCGATCAAGGACGGCGACCACTATATTCTCAACGGCTCCAAGATCTTTATCACCAACGGCCAGATGGCGGACCTGGTCATTGTCGTTGCCAAGACCGATCCGAAAGAAGGCGCCAAAGGCACCAGCCTGCTGATCGTGGAAACCGCGTGGGAAGGGTTCGAGAAAGGCCAGAACCTGAACAAGGTCGGCATGAAGGCTCAGGATACGTCGGAGCTGTTCTTCCAGGATGTCAAAGTGCCGGCGGGGAACTTGCTGGGGTCGATGGAAGGGCAGGGGTTCTTCCAGCTGATGCAGGAACTGCCTGCAGAGCGTCTGCAGGTGGCACTGACAGCCGTTGCGGCAGCCGAGGCCGCCTGGCAGTGGACTCTGGATTACGTCAAAGAGCGCAAGGCGTTCTCCAAGCCGGTGATTTCTTACCAGAATACCCGTTTCAAGCTGGCGGAAATGAAATCGGAAATCACCGCTGCCCGGGTTTTCTGTGATCGCTGCCTGGAGCTGCATCTGGACAAGAAGCTCGATATTCCGACTGCGGCCATGCTGAAACAGTGGACCACCGACATTCAGTGCAAGGTGATGGACGAATGTGTTCAGCTGCACGGAGGCTACGGTTACATGTGGGAATACCCGATTGCCCGGGCCTGGGCGGATTCCCGTGCCCAGCGCATTTATGCCGGTACCAATGAAATCATGAAAGAGATCGTTGCCCGCTCCTTCTGACCGGATCCGGGTCCCGGTAGCCGATGGCTGCCGGGACCATTGGTTACCAAACTTTACAAATTGCCAAACCTATCAAGGTTCCTCCTCCCCACATCTCCTACAGTAGCGGCACAACCTCCAACAAGGATAACCGGTTGCCGCCATGAAACCTTTCTTCCCCCTGTTCCTGTCGTTGTTTGCCCTGATCCTCGCCGGCTGTGGCGAAGAGTCTGATGATCTGCCCGTCGACGGTCGCGACTTCGACGGCGTGGGCTACAGCGATCCCGCGCCCTACACCGGACGGGTCATTGACGGTTACCTGAAAAACGCCCGGGTGTGGCTCGATATTGATGGCGACAGCCAATACACCCCCGGACCACTGACGGTCGAGCTGGAGTCCGGCACCGAGGTGACCCTGGCCTCGGGCGAGCCGACGGCCCTGTCCGGTGAGGATGGCGTATTTGTGCTGGATATTGGTGAGCTTCTGAGTAACCCGGCAGAGGCGCCGGATCTGGATCCGCGGGATTACCCGCTGTTCGCCATGGCATTGCCGGGCAAGACCGTCGAGCAACGGCGCAACGGCGATCAGACCATTGAGGATGCCTACATGATGTCGGCGCCTCCGGGGGTGAGAAATATCACGCCGTTGAGCACGCTGGTGCGTTATCGGCGTCTCGCGGGGGCCAGTCCACTGGTTTCGGGTAGCGGCAGTGCCAGCGACTCACTTGCCAGCGTCAACCTGCTGTCGGATTACATTCTCTCTGGCGATGAGCGGGCCCATGCCTATGCGCGGGCGTTCGCCCGCTTCATGGCCAGCCAGTTCCCGTTCAGCGACGCGTTGGCAGCGAGCGATGCCGACGGCACCGAAAGGATACTGAGCCCGCGGGCGGCCTACCTGTTGGGGCTGTCACTGGTTCAGAACGCGGGGGAGCTTGTCGAACTTGTGGATGGGGCGGCTTCGCAGGGTGGGTATGACAATGTGGATGTGGCAGCCCTCGAGTTTCCCGAGGTGCCGCTGGAGCTGGCGGACCCGCTGTTGCTGACAGCCCAGCAGGTGTATGCCCACCCGGAAAATGGCGGATTGCCCGAGAACCGTTCCAATCTTCAGGTGTCTGCGGAACTGCATTTCGACTACAGCCCCGATGGACGGCTGACGTCGGTTTCTGCCAATGGCTGCATGATGCCTTCGATGCCGGAAATGGCGCGATTGATCAATGTCGGCGGGCAGATGGCTGCGCTCGGCGTGCAGTGGCTGCCTTCCATTTCACTGTCGTTGCACAGCCGCACCGCCTATGAAGCTGAGGGCAGTGCTGTGGATGAACGCCTGACCTTCGACTGGGGGGAGCAGAAAGCCTACTTCGAAACCGCGACGTCTTGTCAGGAAGGGTTGGCCGATGGCAGTGAGCTGGGTGGGCCGGCCGAAATCACCTACGCCTGGGTCATGACCGACGGTCAGGTCAGCGAGTTGTCGGCGGTGTCTGGGCTGGAAACCCGCACACTGGCACCGGATTACACCAACAGTGCCGTGGATCCGGATGCAGCGGACGCGTCGCCGTTGTTCAACGGCTACCGCCTGCAGGCAGACGGCGCAGAGGCGGTGTCGCTGTTACCCTCCGGTGGTGTCAGTAGCTGTGCCCTGGACGAAGGGGTGGAAGCGGCAGGTCATGTGGTATCGGCTATTCAGCCCTACAGCTTTGATGCCCCTGGCGTACCGGCCGGTTTTGAGGCTCTGCAGCTGGAGCTGGACACCCGTGGTGATGTCTTCCGGCTGTTGCGCTATACCTTTGCCGACCCGGTGAATGCCGGCCTTGATCACGTCACGGCCGATGGTGGCTTCGACTGGATCCTGTATTACGCGCCGCAAGGGGCACCCAACTACGTGGATGAGCAACCGGATCTGATCACCGATGCCTATTTGACCAACGTCAGAACACTGGCGTCCTGTGGGCGTGAATTCGAGGACGTGCCATCGGCGATTTTCGGACGGGTGGATTATCGCTATCAACGGTTGTCGGAGTATCTGACAGGGCTGGTGGAGTAGGCGCCTTCGGGCGCTGTTCCCGGGCCTCTGGACGGCACGATCGAATGCGCCGAAAGCATGGATGCTCGGAGCTGTATCGGACAAGGTCTGGAGCGGGAATCTGTTCGCCATTTCCTGAGGGAGGAAATGGTGCCGAGGAGAGGACTTGAACCTCCACGGGGTTGCCCCCACTAGCACCTGAAGCTAGCGTGTCTACCAATTTCACCACCTCGGCAGGTGATTTGCAGTTGCGCCGTTAGGCCGTAAAGCCGGACGTTTCTGCCAGCGTTGAGGTGCGTCCCTCAACCGATGGCGCGTACTTTAATGATTCGATAAAAACCTGTCAAACATTTTTTGAAGAATATTTTCCTGAATTTAATTGCTTTATTTCGCCGCCGGTTAGGCAGGCCGACCTATCCGGCGTTATACTCCCGAACACATGCAATATAACCGCACCCTATCCGGTGTGGACAGGACAAGGATCCGAATGGTTTCCAGAAAAAAGACGGACAGAGATCCGCACGCCAGTCGTGAGGCGCAGAATTACGACAACCCCATCCAGAGCAGAGAATTCATTCTCGAGCACCTCAAGGAGCGCGGTGCACCCGCGACCCACGAGACGCTCTGCGACGAACTGGGGCAGGAATCCGAAGAGGGCATTGAGGCCTTGCGCCGCAGGCTGATTGCCATGTGTCGTGATGGCCAGTTGATCTGTAACCGCCGTGGTGCCTACCTCCCCATCGAAGAGGCGGACCTGGTCACGGGCCGTGTGGTGGGGCACAAGGACGGTTTCGGCTTCCTGATTCCTGACGACGGTGGCAGCGATCTGTTCCTGACCGCGCGCCAGATGCGCCAGGTGTTTCACGGCGATCGGGTTGCCGCAAGGGTCGACCGGGTTGATGACAAGGGGCGCCGCGAGGGCGTGATTGTTGAAGTGCTGGAGCATCGCACCAGCCAGACCGTTGGCCGCTTCTTCCAGGAGAGCGGCATCTGTTTCGTGGTGCCGGAAAATGCCCGCATCAACCATGAGGTGCTGGTGCCCCAGGAGAACTGCGGCGAGGCACGTCATGGCCAGTACGTGGTGGTCGATATCGTTCGCCAGCCCACCGTGCGCACCCAGCCGCTCGGCAAGGTGGTGGAAATCCTCGGTGAGCACATGGCGCCAGGAATGGAAATCGACGTTGCCATCCGCTCCTACGACATTCCCCACAGCTGGCCGCCTGCGGTTGGCGAACAGACGGCGAAGATTGCCGAAGAAGTGGAAGAGAAAGACAAAGCCAACCGGGTGGATATCCGTAACCTGCGCCTGGTCACCATCGATGATGAAACCGCGCGGGACTTCGATGACGCGGTCTACTGTGAGCCCCGCCCCCGGGGTGGTTACCGCCTGCTGGTGGCGATCGCGGACGTGTCCCATTACGTCCGTCCGGGCACGCCGCTGGATGATGAGGCCGTCAATCGCAGTACCTCGGTCTATTTCCCCGATCATGTTGTACCGATGCTGCCGGAAAAGCTGTCCAACGGCCTGTGCTCGCTGAATCCGGGCGTTGACCGGCTGTGCATGGTGGCAGACATGACCATCAGTGCCGCGGGCAATATCAGCAGCTACAGTTTCTACCAGGCGGTCATGTACAGCCACGCGCGACTGACCTACAACAAGGTCAGCGCCATGCTCGAGCAGCCGGATACCGAGCAGGGCTACAAGCTGTGTGAGCAGTACGCCCATGTGTTGCCGCAGCTGCATAACCTCTACGGGCTGTATCAGCTGTTGCGCAAGGCCCGCACCGAGCGCGGCGCGATCGATTTCGAAACCACCGAAACCAAAATCGTGTTCGACGCCAACCGCAAGATTGAAGAAATCGTGCCGGTACAGCGTAATGACGCCCACAAGATCATCGAGGAGTGCATGTTGTGCGCCAACGTGGCGACCGCGCGCTTCCTCAAGAAACACAAGCTGCCGGCCCTGTACCGGGTTCACGATGGCCCTTCGGAAGAACGGCTGAATGCGGTTCGCCTGTTCCTGGGCGAACTGGGGTTGCAGCTCGGTGGCGGCGACAGCCCCACCTCCGCCGATTACCAGGAATTGCTGTCCCACATTTCCGATCGTTCGGACGCCAACGTGATCCAGACGGTGATGTTGCGGTCTCTGAGTCAGGCGGTGTACAGCCCGGAAGAGGGCGGCCACTTCGGCCTCGGTTTCGCGGGCTACGCCCACTTTACGTCGCCCATTCGGCGTTACCCTGACCTGATTGCCCACCGGGCCATCAAGTCCGTCATTCACGGCGAGAATCAGGCCAAGGATGTGGTCAAGCCGCCGAAGCGTGACCCGGAGCTGTCGAACTACCCCTACGACTTCGCGCGCATGGAGCGGCTCGGCGAGCACACCTCCATGGCCGAGCGCCGCGCCGATGATGCCACCCGCGATGTGATGGCCTGGCTCAAGTGCGAGTACCTCAGTGATCATGTGGGCGAAGAGTTTGATGGCGTGATCGCCGCCGTGGTGCCTTTCGGCTTCTTTGTGGAACTGTCGGGTGTCTACATTGAAGGCCTGGTGCACGTATCCACTCTCAGTGGTGACTTTTTCCATCACGACGCCGCGAAACACCGGCTGATTGGTGAGCGCACGGCCCAGAGTTTCCGGCTTGGCGACGAGGTGCGCGTGAAGGTGGTGCGGGTCGGCATGGAGGATCGCAAGATCGATCTGGAGCTGATCAGTGAGCCGCGCCATCGCCAGGCGGATCGTGATGCGCTGGTGGTGACGCGCAAGGAGCCTCGTGGCAACACCAAGGGCCGTGGCAAGGGCGGCGCCCGCGATGGCAAGCCCAGGGGGCGCTCGGATAACCGTGACAAGCCGGCCGCCGGTGAGCGGCCCGCCGCGAAAAAACGTCCTGCGAAAAGCGCGGGCGACAAGCCCAAAGGCAAGTCCAGAGACGCCGCCCGTGACAAACCTGCGGCCAAAGAGCCGGGTTCCGCGAACGAGCCCTTGTCGGCCCGGGATGAGCTGATTGCCCAGGCGGCCAAGCTGGCGCTGGGCAAGGACAAGAAACGGAAACCCCGCAAGTCAGGAAAATAATCAGTGTCCGGAGAGTTCATATTTGGTTGGCACGCGGTTGAGGCTGTCCTCAAACGTGAGCCGGAGCGATTGCAGCAGGTCTGGATTCAGACCGGACGCCAGGATCGCCGGGTCAAAACCATCACCGATGGTCTGGACACCCTCGGGGTGCGCTGGAGTGTGGTGCATCGCAAATTGCTGGACGATAAAGTTGCCGGCGTGCACCAAGGCGTGGTGGCGGCGGTATCGGAAAGTCGGGAGTGGGGTGAGGACGATCTCATGGCCATGCTGGCCGCTGCCAGCGAGCCCCCGTTCCTGCTGGTGCTTGATGGTGTGACCGACCCCCACAACCTGGGGGCCTGCATGCGCACGGCGGACGCGGTGGGCGTGCAGGCGGTGATTGTGCCCAAGGACAAGTCTGCCACGCTGACGCCGGTTGCCCGTAAAGTGGCGTGCGGCGCGGCGGAAACCGTGCCTTTTGTGCGGGTGACCAATCTGGCGCGCTGTCTGCGTGCGCTGCAGGAGCAGGGTGTGTGGCTGGTCGGTACGGCCGGCGAGGCAGGCAGCACGCTGTACCAGGCCAACTTTACCGGTCCGGTGGCGCTGGTCATGGGCGCGGAAGGCAAGGGCATGCGCCGACTGACCCGCGAGCACTGTGACGCGTTGATCAATATCCCCATGCTCGGGCATGTCGACAGCCTCAATGTGTCGGTGGCCACCGGCGTCTGTCTGTACGAAGCCCTGCGTCAGAGGCTTGCATAGAACCACCCACACGCCTAGAATACGTGACCCCTTTTTATAGGGGCGGTGTTGTATTGCCTGAATTCCGGGCAGCAATGCGACGCTTTTGATCAGGTCTGTCTGACATGCCTTATTGATAAAGCAAAAGAAACCGGCAGCTTGACTGCCACCTCCTTGCTTTCATATTTATCGGATTCCGGCGCATTATGCCGCCCGCTAAAAAGGAAGCTGTTCAAACCGTAGGGAGAACTCATGCGTCACTACGAAATCGTATTTATGGTACACCCGGATCAGAGCGAGCAGGTGCCCGCTATGATCGAGCGTTATACCAGCGTCATCACTGAAGATGGCGGCAAGGTACATCGCCTGGAAGATTGGGGCCGTCGTCACCTGGCTTACCCGATCAACAAGATCCACAAGGCTCACTACGTGCTGATGAACGCTGAATGTTCACAGGCCGCCATGGACGAGCTGACCCACAACTTCCGGTTCAACGATGCCATTATCCGTGACCTGATTCTGCGTCGCGATGAGGCTGTTACCGATCTGTCTCCGTTGAAAGCCGCTGAGTCCCGCGAGGACCGTCGTTCCAGTGGCGAAGATCGTCCCCGTCGTTCAGCCGATTCTGACGAAAGTCGTCAGGCTGAAACCCAGGACGAAGAAGAGTAATTAACCGGAGTTGAGGAGTTAAGTTATGGCTCGTTTTTTCAGACGTCGTAAATTCTGCCGCTTCACGGCAGAGGGTGTGAAAGAGATCGATTACAAAGATCTGGACACCCTGAAAGGTTACATCACTGAAACCGGCAAAATCGTGCCCAGCCGCATCACCGGCACCAAAGCACGTTATCAGCGTCAGCTGGCTACCGCGATCAAGCGCGCCCGCTACCTGGCACTGCTGCCGTATTCGGACAGCCACGATAACTAATTAACAGATAAACAGGACTTGGGACCATGCGTGCACTGGCACAGTTTGTAATGCGCGGTCCCCTGCAGGCAGGCGGGGTTGCGGCGGTTGCATCAGCCATACCCCTGTTGTTCTGGATTGGCGCTGCCGTTATTGGCCTGGTGATTCTCAGGCTGGGTATCGGTCAGGGGCTGCAAATTGGCCTCTGGGCATTGTTACCGGCACTGGGCTGGAGCTGGTTCGGGCAAGACCCGACGGCCCTGGCGGTGTTGCTGGAAGTGATGCTGATGGCGTCGGTTCTCAGGCTGTCCTTGTCCTGGGAGAAAGCACTCCTTGCGGGGAGTTTTCTGGCGATTGTCACCGGGCTGATGTTGCCCGTGATATACCCCGGTCTGCTGGACGATCTGGTCCGTACCGGGGTCAGTTTTTACGAACAATACAATGCCGAGGTGGCCCGCGGTCTGGGTGATGAACTGGAGACTGTGATTCGGGACACCATGAATGCCAGCATGGCAGGCACCTATCTGGTAACAGGGGTGGCGATGACCATGTTGGCGCGAGCCTGGCAGGCCGGGTTGTACAACCCGGGCGGGTTCCGGAAAGAGTTTCATGCTTTCCGGCTGTCTCCGGTGGTGGCTGTGCTGTGTGCAGTGACCATGGTGGCGGGGCCTCTTTTGGGGCTGAACTCCATGCTGCTGGGTTGGGCCGCTGGCATGCCGCTGTTCCTGGCAAGCCTGGCGCTGGTTCACGGTGTGGTGGGTCGTAAAAATCTGAATGGCCAGTGGCTGGTGCTGTTTTACATAGCACTGGTGCTGTTGGGCCCAAGTCTGATGATTCTGTTGGTAGTTCTGGCGTTTGTGGATAGCTGGCTGGATATCCGGGGGCGAATCAAACCCGCCGGGCCGGCTGAATAAAGCACGAAGAGGTTAACGAGATGGAAGTTATTCTGCTCGAGAAAGTAGCAAACCTTGGTTCACTCGGTGACAAGGTCAAGGTAAAGGCCGGTTACGGTCGTAATTTTCTGCTGCCTTACGGCAAAGCGGTTGCAGCGACAGCTGACAACCTGAAGGCCTTTGAAGAGCGCCGTG
>JAEPMM010000177.1 GCA_017643965.1 Marinobacter sp. | reverse complement strand
TGCAGCTTGTCCATATAAGCCTTGAGTTGTTCCTTGATGCTGGCATCCAACATAGTCGTGCTTCTCCTTTAAGATGCTGAAACGGGACAATAGATTAAGTTGAGGCGAAGATACGGGCTGGCAAGCCAATGCTCAAATTAATTGCCCCAAACTGTTTGATAGAGCTTTGCTATGCTGATCCTTTGACGACTCCGGGATCTTGACCAATAGCGAATACCCAACGACCGCTCGTCAGCGTATCGTGTGCCACAGAAACCGAACCACCACACTCTGGCATCCAGTATAGGCAGCGCATGTTTCTCGATCGTTTCCACTCCGTCCAGGACGGGCGCGTACACATCTCCGCCCCCCAGGCCAGCCAGTTCGCCAAAGAAATCGCAGGGGACTTCAACCCCATTCACGATCCGGATGCCCGCCGCTTCTGCGTACCCGGCGACCTGCTGTTCGCCATCGTGGTGGCCCGCTTCGGGCTCTCGGAGCACATGACCTTCCGCTTCCGCAGCCTGCTGGGTGCCGGCGTGCCGCTGCAATTCGTGGACACCGCGACTGGCATAGACGTCTGCGATGACGCCGGCAAGGTCTACATCGAAGTGACCCGCAGTGGTGCCTGCACCACGGACGAACAACTGATCGAGGACATTACCCGCGCCTACGTGGCGGCCTCCGGCAAGAACTTCCCCCATACCCTGAAGCCGTTGATGGAATCGAACGGGGTGATGTTCAATCCTGACCGGCCGATGGTCATGTACGAGAGCATGAGTCTGGCCCTCACCAGCCTGGAGCTGCCGTCGCCGGATCTCGAGCTGAGCAACGCCTCCCTGGACGCCGCTGGCAAGCGCGGCAACGTTCTGCTGGAATATCAGCTGATCGCTGGCGGCACCGCCGTGGGTGAGGTCAGCAAGCGGCTGGTGCTGAGCGGCCTGCGGCCCTACTGCCCGGAGGCCATGGCCGGCGTGATCGAAGAATTCTATCGCCTCAAGGCACGGGGCACCGGTGCTGCTCCGGACACAAAAAACCCCGGATAAACCGGGGTTTTCTGCTTCTGAGCGACTCGCAGGGAGTGGCTTAGATCTTGCCAACCAGGTCCAGAGACGGCGCCAGAGTCGCTTCGCCTTCTTTCCACTTGGCGGGGCATACTTCGCCCGGATTGTTGCGAACGTACTGAGCCGCTTTCACCTTGCGCAGCAGGTCGTCGGCGTCACGGCCGATGCCTTCAGCGGTGATTTCCATTGCCTGGATCACGCCGTCCGGATCGATCAGGAAGGTGGCGCGGTCTGCCAGGCCCTGGCCTTCACGCATCACACCAAAGTTGTTGGTGATGGTGCCGGTCTGGTCGCCAACCATGTAGTAGTTGATCTTGCCGATGGTCTCGGAGCTGTCGTGCCATGCTTTGTGGGTGAAGTGAGTGTCGGTGGACACAGAGAACACTTCCACGCCCAGCTTCTGCAGCTCTTCATACTTGTCGGCCACGTCGCCCAGCTCGGTCGGGCACACAAACGTGAAGTCGGCCGGGTAGAAGAAAAAGACAGCCCACTTACCTTTTACATTTGCTTCGCTGATCTCAACAAACTCACCGTTCTTGAAAGCGGTGGCGTTGAACGGCTTGATCTCGCTATTGATGATACCCATTTAAGATAACTCCTGTTTAATGGATTCAAGGGTTGTTAAAAAGTCGGGGGCAAAGATACGGGTTTTCTGTTCGTGGTTTAAATTGATTATTTCCAAACTCGATATAGGTAATCCCTATCATTGGAAACATCGGTTCAAACAGACCCGAACCATCTTCAGTGCCCTCTATATGCGGGCTGTTTGCGGTAAATCAACCGCTGCTCCGGCCTTTCCCGGCCATCCTCGCCCACAAACACTTCTCACACATCATAGCGGCGGTTTATAACGGTTTGACTACCGGATCATTGCCTGAACGTCACTAGGTGATGCTGCCGGCCTTTGTTAGCGTGAAGTTGAACGCAGGCACCGGACCTGTGCGGTTTCCGGGTAGGTTTCAGGATTCAACTTTTACAGGAGTTCCGATATGCGTACACCCATGATCAAGGCAATGACAGCGTCCCTGCTGGCCGGCAGTCTGGCCCTGAGCCTCTCTGCCCAGGCCGCTGAGGGTCTGTATTCCGCCGATGAGCTGCTGGATGCGGATGTCTACGACAGCAGCGGCGAAGAAGTCGGCCGGGTGGAAGATATTCTGCTTGGCGATGACATGGCCATTCACTCCCTCGTCATCAAGACCGGCGACGTGCTGGGCCTTGGCGGTCGCGATGTGGTGGCGGAGCGCGGCAGTTTTACTGTGCGCCTGGAGAAAAGCGACGACGCCATGGATCGCTTCGACGATCTGGACTATCAGATCCACATGGAAGCCGACAGCAACGCGGTGAAGAACCTGCCGGAGTATGACGAAAGCTGGTGGAACCAGACCCGCAGCGGCCTGCGTCAGGCCTGGGAGAACACCAAGAAAACCAGTGAAAGCGCCTGGGAAAACACCAAGGAGGCAACGTCCTCCACCTGGCAGAACTTCAAGGAAGGCGCCCGAGACATGAAAGAGCGCACCACCGAGTAACCCTGGCGCCACGCCATGAATGGGCTATTCTTTAAGCTCTGCAGGGAGGACAGAGCGCATGGCACGGTGTCTTCTGCTACTCATCTGCCTGTCCATCACCGCGTGCGGTGGCGGTTCAGGCAGCGGCTCCGGGGGCACGCTCGGACTCTCCGAGCGCCCGGGCAATACGCAATGCCTCGCCTTTGAAGGCTCGGGGGAGGTCCAGCTGAGCGCCGTGGCGCCCTCCCTCACTTTTAGCCAACCCCTGCTGATGCTTCCCCATCCCGGTCTGACCGGCATTATATACGTGGTGGAACAGGGCGGAGTTATCCACCGCGTCGACCTCGCCGGCCCCAGCCGCACCGAACTGGTGGACCTGTCCGGCGCCTATGCCCTGAGCGACTGCGGCGAATGCGGGTTGCTAGGCATGGCGTTTGATCCCGAATTCGCCAGCAACGGGTTTATCTACCTGTCGTTCACTGAAGACACCGGCAGCAGCATGACCTCGGTGGTCGCCCGTTTCGAATCCGCCGACAACGGCGAGAGCCTGCGGGTCGACGGCGCCGGTGCCCTGCTGCGCGGCAATCTGCTGCAGCAATCCCAGCCTTTTACCAACCACAACGGCGGCCACATTGTCTTCGGCCCCGACGACCTGCTGTATGTGGCCCTGGGCGACGGCGGCAGTGCCAACGACCCCACCAATCAGGCCCAGGATCTGTCCACGCGGCTGGGCAGCATCCTCCGGCTCAATGCCGACGGCAGTCCGGCGGGCAGCGGCATACCGGGTGCCTTGCCGGAGATCTACGCCTACGGCCTGCGCAACCCCTGGCGCTTCAGTTTCGATCGGGCAGGCGGTGATCTGTGGGCCGGCGATGTGGGCCAGAACCGGTTCGAGGAAATCAACCGCATCAGCGCCGGTGGCAACTACGGCTGGCGCTGTTTCGAGGGCTTCGAGCGCACCGACAACAGCTGCGGCGCATCGCCCTCCGGCCCGTTTATCGATCCGGTGACGGCCTACGGTCGCTCCGAGGGCACCTCGGTCACCGGCGGCTACGTCTACCGCGGCAACAACATTCCCGCGCTCCAGGGCCATTACCTGTTTGCCGACTTCGGTTCCGGCACACTGTGGGCGCTGGCACCCCAGGGCGACGGCAGTTTCCAGCGCCGCACCCTGCTGCAAACCGGCCGCAACGTGGCCTCCTTTGCCGAGGACACCGCCGGCGAGCTCTATCTGGTGACCTTCTCCGGCCTGTTCCGGATCGATCCGGTGAGCGAGGAAGTCGAACTGCCCCAGCGGTTATCCGACACCGGCTGCGTTCAGGCCAGCGCCCCCTGGCAGCCCGCCGACGGGCTGATCCCCTACACCGTGATCGAACCCTTCTGGTCCGACGGCGCCGACAAAACCCGCTACATGGCGCTGCCGGACAACACCCGCATTACCGTGGACAGCAGCGGCGATTTCGCGTTGCCCCGGGGCTCGGTGCTGGTGAAAAATTTCCTGCTGGGCCAGAGCCTGATCGAAACCCGGTTGTTCCTGCACAACGCCGATGGCAGTTGGTCCGGGTACAGTTACCAATGGGACGACGCCGGCACCGACGCTGAACTGGTAGAGGGCAGCCAGGACGTGGATGTGGGTGGCCAGACCTGGCATTACCCGTCTGCCGGTGAGTGCAGCCTGTGCCACACCGCGGCGGCGGGTTTCAGTCTCGGGCTGGAAACCTCACAGCTGAACGGTAACTTCACCTATCCGCAGACCGGGAATACTGCCAATCAGCTGACAACCCTTGCGGGCATCGGCGTGCTGAGCGAGCCAGTCACCTCGGCCCAGCGCAGCCAGACCCTGAGCCGAAGCACCGACGCCAGCGCCACCCTAAGCCAGCGGGCGCGCAGCTATCTGCACAGCAACTGCAGCCATTGCCACCGCCCGGGCGGCACCAGCCAGAGCACCATGGATCTGCGCTTCGGCACCGCGCTGGGGGATACCCAGGCCTGCGGCACCTCACCCACCAACACCGATCCGGACCGACCCGACGCACAACTGCTGGCACCCGGAGACGCCGACAATTCGCTGTTGTACCTGAGAATGCTCGCCGAGGGGCCGTTCCGCATGCCACCGGTCAGCATCCTGCAGCCGGACAGCGAGGGTGCCCAACTGATCGCCGACTGGATCAATCAGCTGGCCAGCTGCAACTGAGCTTTGCCCGCGGCTTGCGGAACAGCACGTAGTTACCAAGGATCGCCAGGCAGGCGCCCGCCAGCGCGGTACCACTCCAGACAAAGCCCTCCAGCCAGGTGGACACACTCAGCGCGACCACCGGGAACAGCACGGTGGCGTAGCCGGCCTTGTCAGCCCCCAGCTCGCGGATCACGGTCAGGTAACTGAAAAACGCCACAATCGACCCGGGAATCGCCAGGAACAGGGTGGCGCCCCAGAACGTCGCGCCCTGCGGCAGCACCCATTCAACACCATTGATCAGGCACCAGATGCCCAGGGCGATGGCACCGTAGAACATGGCCCAGGCGTTGCCCGCCAGCAGCGGAATCTCCGCTTCCCGCACCTTCAGGCTGAGCAGGTTTCCAAGGGAGAACCAGAAGGTCCCGGCTGCGGCAAACGCCAGCGCCGGGAGCGTGGCGTTGCCAATTTGCAGATCATGCCAGAACAGCAGCGCCACTCCGGAAATGCCCAGCGTGACCGCCGGATAAATGCGGGGGTTGGGCCGAATACCCATGAACAGCCGGCCGTTAAAGGCGTTGAACAGCGCCGCCAGGGAGAACACCACCGCCAGCAGTCCGCTGGTCATGTTCTCCGCAGCACGGTAGATGAACAGAAAGTTGATGCTGTACAGCGTCAGGCCCTGCAGTACCAGCCAGCCGTGCTGCCGCAGGCTGAACCGTGGCAACCGGCGTAACAGCGCCAGGCCGCCGAGAGCGACCGCCGCGGCGAGCACAAAACGGTAGAACACCGAGATATCCACGGCGGCGGATTCCACCTGAAACCGGATGGCCGTCCAGGTGAGACCCCAGATCAGCACGGTCAAGGCATAATGGGCACTGACAGGCATGGCGGATGACTCTTGCTGCTTACGGGAACCCCTAAGACTATCCGCCCGCGCGCAGGACGACTTGTCAGATCCCGGCAAAGGGTGGAAGATTCTTGCGGTGAGAACAGCAGATCAGGAGCCGAACGGAATGGCCACAGGCCGGCAAGAAACCAGAGACATCGTGCACGCGCTCACCGCCGCCGGCGCGGCGCCCCGCCGTGTGCAGGAACTGAACGACGGCCGCGCTCTTGCCCACTGGCACAATCATCACGGCGAAGCACGTTACGAGCGCCCCCGCCATCACGCCCTGAGCATCTACACCCGCGGCGGCGAACACACCACACGGCAGGTGAACGGCCAGGCAGTCAGCCATGGCTTTCCCGGAGCGGTTTGCCTGTTTCCGGCGGGCAGCCAGTCGCTCTGGCGCATCAACGGCCCGTTCGAGTTCCTGCACTTCTACTTTACCGACCAGGACCTGCACCGCTGCATCGAGAGCACCTGGGACCGGGAGCCGGCGACCCTGCAGCTCGGCGAACGCTACCAGATTGAAGACGACCTGATGGCCCAGGCCGGGCGTTTACTGGACCTGAGCGAGTGGGACTCGGCCGCCCAGACCCAGGCCATAGACCACCTCGGCCACTGGCTGATCCTGCAGGTGGCCGGCCGTTATGGCGCCCGCACGCTGGCGGAGCCGATGGTCAGCGGGCGGCTGTCCGGGGCGCAGCAGCGCCAGTTGATTAACCGCATTGATGAGGCGCTGGATGCTCCGTTGGATCTGGCCACCATGGCCGGCTGGCTCAACCTCAGCCCCTACCATTTTGCCCGCCTGTTCCGTGCCAGCTTCGGGCTGGCACCGTATCAGTACGTGCAGGAGCAACGCCTGCTGCGGGCACGGCGGATGCTGCAGCAGCCCGCCGCCAAGATCACCGCGGTGGCGCTGGCGTGCGGCTTCGGTGACCACAGCCAGTTCTCCCGCGCCTTCCGGCGGCGCTTTGGCCAGTCACCCTCCGCGTTCCGCAGCGGCAAGGCCTAGACCGGGCTGTCGTCGGTAAACGCGCCGCGGTGGTACTCGATGGCAGCCTCGACTTCCTCGATGCCACACACCCGGGGGTCCGGCACCGAGCCGCCAGCCAGCACCTGCAATACCGAATGCACGCCACGGGCCAGGGATTCCGTGTTGTAGCCACCCTCCAGCACGCAAACCAGCCGCCCATCGCAGTGCTTCCTGGCCACCGCCTGCACCACGCTGGCCATGGCGGCGAAACCTTCGTAACTGACGTTCATGGCCAGATCGAACCAGTGCGCATCAAAACCGGCGGACACCAGAATCAGATCCGGCTTGAAGTAGTCCG
>JAEPMM010000279.1 GCA_017643965.1 Marinobacter sp. | reverse complement strand
CAGGCGCGGAGGTCCGACACCATGCCTACACCGATGTGGTTCCAGGTGATGCGGTTATCCAGGATCCAGGCCCGCGCTTCTGGACGATCAAGCGTCTCGGCCAGCAGATCGTTGACGTCCAATACGTCAATGCTGCGGGCGCGCATGAGGCCGGCAAACACGTCGTGGTCTTTCTGGGCCTGCTTGACCCAGAACACGTCGTCAAACAGCAGTGCGTCGCAGTTGGATGGCGTTAACCGCCGGTGGGCCAGCCCCGGGCGGCAGACAATCACCTGCCGCAAGGTGCCGGTTTCCGAGTGAACGCCAAGAGTAGGTTCCGCCATGTCGCAGCTCCCTTTGCCCTGGATTATAAAAATGCGCCGATGCTGATCACCACCGTGATGAAGACGGTGAGAATCAGCAGCAGTGGCCAGATAAAGGCCAGCCAGCGGTCGTAGGACACGCGGCCGATGGCCAGGCCCCCCACCACCACGGCAAAGGTCGGGTTGATCAGGTTCACCAGGCCATTGGCGGACTGGTAGGCGGTGACCACAAGGTCGCGACCCACGTTGGCAAAATCCGCCAGTGGTGCGAGGATTGGCATGGAGAGCACCGCCAGGCCGGAGGACGACGGCACAAAGAAACTCATGCCCACTTCGATCCAGAACATCAGGTTGATAAAGGCCAGTTCCGGCAAGCCCCCGAGAGTGGTTTCGGCGCTGTGCAGAATGGTGTCGGCAATCATGCCCTGTTCCATGATCACCACGATACCGCGGGCCAGGCCTACCACCAGGGCCACCCCCAGCAGGTCGCGGGCGCCGTCGACAAAACTGCCCGTCAGCTTCTTCTCGCCCAGCCGGGCGATGAGGCCAATCACGATGGCAGAGCCAAAGAACAACGAGCCCATCTGCGCCATCCACCAGCCCTGGGACGACACGCCCCAGATCATCACCACGAAGGTGAGGGCGAAGATGATCAGGGCTATTTTCTGGGTGCTGGTGAGGTCAACGTTTTCCAGTTCATCATGGCCCTGGAGGAAAAGCTTGCGGTGGGCATCTCTCTGTTTGGCCACCACCGAGCGGGACGGGTCCAGCTTGACCCGATGGGCATAACGCATCACATAGGCGGCGCAGATAATAAGGCCACCCATAAGCAAGACAAATCTCAGCACAATGCCGTCAGTAAACGGGATATTGGCGGCGTTCGCGGCAATAACTGTCGCAAAGGGGTTGATGGTGGACCCCAGCACACCGATACCGGCACCCACCAGGATGATGGCCACCCCGGTGACGGCGTCATACCCCGCCGAGATGATCACCGGAATCAGAATGGCGTAGAACGCCAGGGTCTCCTCGGCCATGCCGTAGGTGGTTCCGCCCAGGGCGAACAGGGTCATCAGGATCGGGATCATCCATATCTCTCGTCCTTCCAGCCGGTGCATGGCGCTGCGGATGCCGGTGTCGATGGCGCCGGTGGCGTTCATCACGCCCAGGAAACCGCCGAGAAACAGCACGAACAGCGCCACATCAATGGCATTGGCGGCGTAGCTGTCGGGGTCGTAGAACCCGGCGGTGGGGGCCAGCATCACATCAACAAAGCCCTGCGGGTTGGGGTCAACCGTCTGGTAGGTGCCCGGTACCGCTACTTCCCGCCCGACGTCTTCGTTCATGGCGCGTTCGTACTGTCCGGCCGGAATGATCCAGGTCAGGGCAGCGATCACAATGATCAGCAGAAACAGAATGGTGTAGGCGGTGGGAAATCGCGTTGCCAGATCGTCCTCAGGGTTCGATGCGGGGAGCTTTTCATCAGTCACGTGGCATCTCCTTTCCGTGGTGGTTTGCTGATGGGGCATTCCTTGATCGTCAGTATGGACGCCATCGGCTGTGCGTAAAGTGATCATCGTCAAGTCAGTAACGGGTTTCAGGGGGCCGAACCCGCAAATGCGCCAGCCAGGGTGGGTACGCTACTAATACGGCCCGCAGCTGCTAAGCTTCAAGGGAGTTGTCTCTAAGAGGGCAATGATCATGTATGAACGCGCAAAGGACTTATTGCATCATTTCGAGCAGCTGCCATTGATCAGCGAAGCGCTCGACCGGCGTTACGCCAAGCGCTTTGCCAGCGCCACCAACGCCAACCTGTTTCGCGGTGTGTACCCGGATTTTGCAACCGCCACGGCGGATGCGCCTGCCAGCAAACCCATCGGATACGACAACGAAGCCCCGGCGTCGGCGGAGATGTACCGGTTCCGCATGCGGGCAATCTCACCGTGCGATTATCCGGTGGCCTTCTGGCTCAACAAGTTGATGCAGCCGGACCAGCGGCTGCTCGATTTCGGTGGTCACGTGGGCGTGCTGTATTACGCCCTGTCGCGGTATCTCGCCTTCCCGGAAGGTTTCGAGTGGCAAATATACGATGTGCCGGCGGTGGTCCGGGAAGCGCGAAAATTTGCCAAGGCCAACCACACGGCGGCCACCCTGAGCTTCTGCGACGACCTGAAACAGACACCACCGTGCGATTGGGTGCTGTTTTCCGGTTCGTTGCAATACGTGGAGGATTCGCTGAGCTCCATCGTCGCGCAGCTCCGAAATCGCCCGACGTACGTACTGATCAACATGTTGCCGGTTCATCCAGCCAAAAGTTTTGTGACGCTACAGAACATCGGAACGGCGTTTTGTCCTTACAAGGTCTACAGCGCGGTCGAGCTGGCGGCCGAGATCAGCAAACTCCGCGGAGAAGTCGTGGATCACTGGAAAAACGCGGACAAGGCCTGCGCTATTCCGTTCCATGCCGAGCATTCCCTGGAGTATTACTGCGGTGAGCTTATCCGGCTGGATGCCGTGCACTGACGTCAAACCGACCGTGGCAGAGCGGACAGTCGCGGCATTTGTCGCCTTGATCTACACTTATCAGGTACGGATGGCGGGTACGTACAGGATGGAGCCGTTTGTTTGATGCATGATGAGCAGTCCGCAAGCAGTCCGGAGCAGCAGTCGCCGGCGTTTTTCAACAAGCTGACGGGCAGTGTGCCGGGAATCATTTTTACCTACTGGCTGAGCGCAGATGCGCTTGAGCATCGATACCCCTATGTCAGCGATAAACTGAAGGATCACTTCGGGATCGAGCCGGCGCAGCTGCAAGCAGACGCGGGTGCGCTTTTCGCGATCATCCACCCGGACGACATGGCCGAAGTTCAGAACAGCATCCTCGATTCCGCCACGAATCTGGTGCCGTGGCAGTGCCACGCCAGACTGCGGCTACCCTCCGGAGAATTCCAATGGTTCGAAGCCCATTCTGAACCCGAGCGCCAACCCGACGGCAGCACGCTCTGGTTTGGCCAGTTTCACAACATCCAGCATTACAAGGCACTGGAGCAATCCTTGCGGGAAAGCGAGGCGGAGTTCTCCTTTCAGGCCGGATTTCAGCGGCTGATCGCGAAGTTGTCCACCGAGTTCATCAACCTGCATTTCGGCACCATTGATGAGTGCATCGGCGAGTTGTTGGAAACCATCGGTGAGTTTTTTGCGGTGGATCGTTCTTACCTTTACGAGTTTTCCGATGATTACCTGACCATGACCAACACCCACGAGTGGGTGCGACCCGGCGTGCCGGCGTTGAGAGAGAGCCAGCAGGCTGTGCCCATTCAGGACTTTAACTGGTGGTATCAGCAGATTGACGCCATGGTGAACAGCAGCCGGGTGGTGTTCATACCGGACGTGTCCCGATTACCGCCAGAGGCTGTTGAAGAAAAAGCGATGCTTGAGGAACAGGGGGTGCACTCCATGTTCTGTGTGCCGGTAACCATCCGCGGCCGGGTGACCGGGTTTTTCGGGGTGGATTCCCTCAGCCCGCGCCAGTGGCGGGAAGATCAGGCGGATCTTCTGATCATCGTCTCCGGTCTGTTATCGGGCGCGCTGGAGCGGCACCGGCTGGAGCAGGAGCTGTTGCATCAGTCCATCCGGGACCCGCTGACCGGCCTGCACAACCGCCGTTACCTGATGCCGCGGCTGCACGAGATGCTGGGCAGTGCAGTGCGGCATCACAACAGCTTCGCCGTCGCCATGTTCGACATTGATCATTTCAAGCAGATCAATGACACCCTGGGACACCTTGGCGGGGATTATGTGCTGACGGAATTTGCCCGGATTCTGGAGCACAAAACCCGTTCCACCGACGTGGTTGTCCGGTTTGGCGGGGAAGAGTTCGTGGTGGCCTTTGTATTGGACGAAGCCGATGACGTGACAACCCTGGTGGGCCGGATACTGAAGGCGGTACGCAACTACCCGTTTGTGTTCGAAGGATTGCCGATTGATGTCACTGTCAGCGCGGGCATTGCCGGTGTGATCGACATGCCGTCGGTACCCTCCACGCCGGACCCGGTCATCGGTAAGGCCGATCACCATCTGTATATGGCCAAGCAGGCGGGTCGGGATTGTTTCGTGGATGCATCAGGAGTATTCCGCATATAAGAAAAGATCATTTCACCTCATATTCAAAAACGGTATATGCTTATATCATAATTATCGTTAACCACGGAGGTGAGCCCATGAACCGTCCGTCGGTCCAGCATTTTTTCGATGAACCCACCAATACCTTCAGCTACGTGGTCCGTGACCCCGACAGCAACGCCTGTGCAATCATCGATTCGGTGCTGGACTTTGACTACGCCGCCGGCCGCACCGATGTGCGCTCCGCCGATGCCATCGTCGACCACGTTCGCCGTGAGGGGCTGACGGTGGAGTGGATTCTGGAAACCCACGTGCACGCGGATCACCTGTCGGCGGCGCCGTATCTGCACGAGCGGCTGGGTGGCCGCACCGGGATTGGCGCCCACATCGTTGAGGTGCAGGCCATCTTCGGTAAGGCCTTTAACGCCGGCACCGAGTTCGCCCGGGATGGCAGCCAGTTTGATCGGCTG
>JAEPMM010000027.1 GCA_017643965.1 Marinobacter sp. | reverse complement strand
GAGCGACCCCTTTGATACCCTCAAGATCGACAAGTCCTTCGTGCAGGACGTCATGAAAGAGCAGGAAGACGCATCGCTGGTGAAAGCCATCATCAACATGGCCCACAGCCTGGGCCTCTCGGTTATCGCCGAGGGCGTCGAGGAGGAAGCCCAGACCCACTTCCTCCAGCAACAAGGGTGTGACTACTCACAGGGCTATTTCTACAGTCGCCCCGTCCCCCACGCCGACTTCGAGAAATGGTTGCGCACCAACCATCGCGTACAAGCCTGACAGAGGCACATCAGAAGCCTGAAAAAGGAGCATGGTTCGTTTCATGGAAGCCACGGTACTGGTTATCAACTGCGGCAGTTCATCGCTCAAGGTGGCACTGTTTGACACCGCACTGAACAAGCTGGCCTCGGGCCTTGCCGAACGAATTGGCGGCCCTGATGCCTTCGCCAACCTGACCGGTACCCGGGAAACTCTGCCGCTGGCAAACAAGGCCGGTCATAAAGAAGCACTGCAGACCCTGATGGACGCACTGCGGGCTCAGGGCCTGCTGCGAGAAGCCCCGGTCGCGATTGGCCACCGGGTGGTTCATGGTGGCGAAACCTTCCGGGAAGCCGCCCTGATCACCGACCCTGTCCGGTCCGCCATTGACGAGTGCGCCAGCCTCGCACCACTGCATAACCCGGTCAATCTGGCCGGTATCGAAGCCACCTGCGAGCTGTTTCCCGATGTGCCCCAGGTGGCGGTATTTGACACTGCGTTCCACCAGACATTGCCGGATTACGCCTATCGCTACGCGCTGCCGAAGCGCTTCTATCAGGACTGGGGCGTGCGCCGCTACGGATTCCACGGCACCAGCCACAGCTTCATGGCCAGCGAGAGCGCGCGGCTTCTCAATCAGGCGCCGGAAACGACATCCATCATCTCCGCACACCTTGGCAACGGCTGCAGCATTACGGCGATACGGGATGGCGCCAGCGTAGACACCAGCATGGGGCTCACACCGCTCGAAGGACTGGTGATGGGAACCCGCAGTGGCGATATAGATCCCGGACTGTTCGACTTCCTACGCTCCAAAGGCATCAATGCGGAGGAACTTCACCGCATACTCAACCATGAGAGTGGACTGCTGGGACTGTCCGGCGAAACCAATGACATGCGGTCCCTGTGTGAACTCGCCGAACAGGGCCATGAAGCAGCGGCACTGGCTATTGAGGTTTTCTGCTTCCGGTTGGCGCGTTACATTGCGGCGATGATGGCCTCATTCACCCGCCTCGACGCTCTGGTGTTCACCGGTGGTATCGGGGAAAACAGCGCGCTGGTGCGCAGCAAAACCCTGGATCATCTCGCACTGGTCGGGTTCTCACTTGACGTCGAGCGGAATCGGGATCATGGAAAGCAAAGCGAATACCACATCGGGAGCGGCGACAGCCGCTATCCTATCCTGGTGATTCCCACCAACGAGGAACGGGTTATCGCCAGCGAAGCCCTGACCACCGCCCGGCCAGGCGCCAGTCACTGATACCGCACCACCAGAAAGGACCCGCTCATGGCGAAAAGTCTGTTCATTGCTCCTACCTCCCTCGATTCCGGCCTCACCTCGGTCTGTCTCGGGCTGCTCCGTGCTCTGGAGCGCCAGGGGGTCAGCGTGGGCTTCTACAAACCCTTCAGCCAATCCGTCCATCAAGGCGAGTCACAGCACAACGATGGCAAGGACACCTCGGTTGCCTTCGTGCGTGCCCGCAGCCATCTCGAGCCCCCGGATCCGATGGACCTCAAGGAAGCACAGCAGCTTCTGAACAAGGGCAAGGCCGACCTGCTGATGGAAACCCTGGTCGGTGAGTACCAGAAGGTGGCCGGTACCGTCGATGTGGTGATTATCGAGGGGCTGGTGCCGGATCGCAGCGAGGCCTACATTGCCCGCCTGAATGTGGAGGTCGCACGCAATCTCGGCTCCGAGGTCATCCTGGTCAGTACGCCCAAGGACCTCTCCCCGGAAGAGCTGGATGAGGAGCTGGATTTCTCGTCTCGCCTGTTCGCCGATCCCTCCGACCCGGATGTGATCGCGGTGATCCTGAACAAGGTGGGCGAACCGGAACGTTCAGAGTTCACGCCGAGAGTGAATTCCCACGCAACCGGCGGCAATGTGGATTTTGCGACCCGTTGCGCGGTGTTCCGCGACGGCCGGTTCCGGCTGCTGGCCAGCATTCCCTGGCAACCGGAGCTACTGGCGGTGCGGGTGTCCGACATTGCGCGGGAAACCGGTATGCCGGTGTTGCACGAAGGCCATATGCACACGCGCCGGGTGCAGAAGGTCTCGGTGTGTGCCCGCACCATTCGCAACATGGTGGATACCCTGAAGCCCGGCACGCTGATGGTGACCCCGGGCGACCGAGAGGATATTGTGGTCGCTACTGCGGTGGCCGCGCTCAACGGCGTGCCGCTGGCCGGCCTCATGCTGACCGGTGGCCTGATGCCCGATGACCGTGTAATCGATCTGTGCCGGCGTGCACTGGACACCGGACTGCCGGTGCTGCGCGCAGACAGCAACACATATGAAACCGCACACCAGCTCGCCAATCTCTCCAACGCCATCCCCATTGACGATCCCGATCGCATCGAGGGCGCCATGGAGGCCGTCGCGACCCGCATGGACACTGCCTGGCTGCAGGAACACCTCAAGGTTCAGCGCCAGAGCCGGCTCTCGCCGCCGGCATTCCGGCATCGGTTATCCGAACGCGCCCGGGCTGCCGCCAAACGGATCGTACTGCCGGAGGGTAATGAGCCCCGCACGGTTCAGGCAGCCATCATCTGCCATCAACGTGGCCTGGCGACCTGCGCGCTGATCGGCGAGCCTGCCGATATCCGCAATGTGGCCAGCTCCCAGGGGCTTGAACTGCCGGAGGACATCGAGATCATCGATCCCGCCAAAGACCGGGAAAAATACGTGGCAGCCATGGTGGACCTGCGCAAGCACAAGGGGCTGACAACCGACATGGCCGACGCCATGCTGGAGGACAACGTGGTGCTCGGCACCATGATGGTGGCAATGAACGAAGCTGACGGGCTGGTGTCCGGTGCGGTTCATACCACCGCCAATACCGTGCGCCCTGCCCTGCAACTGATCAAAACCCATGATCAGGCCAAGGTCGTGTCCTCGGTGTTTTTCATGCTGCTACCGCAGCAGGTGGTGGTTTACGGAGACTGCGCCATCAACCCTGACCCCAACGCTGAAGAGCTGGCCGACATTGCCATCCAGAGCGCGGAGTCGGCGGAAGCGTTTGGCATCGAACCCGTGGTCGCCATGATCAGCTACAGCACCGGCGAGTCCGGCAGCGGCCAGGATGTTGACAAGGTTCGGGAAGCCACCCGGATTGCCCGTGAGCGGCGCCCGGACCTGCTGATCGACGGACCACTGCAGTACGATGCCGCCGCCATTGAGAGTGTCGCCAAAAGCAAGGCGCCGGACAGCAAGGTGGCCGGTCGAGCCACGGTGTTTATCTTCCCCGACCTGAACACCGGCAACACCACCTACAAGGCGGTCCAGCGGAGTGCCAACGTGGTCAGTATCGGGCCGATGCTGCAGGGTCTGCGGAAGCCGGTGAACGATCTGTCACGGGGCGCGCTGGTGGAAGACATTGTCTTCACCATTGCACTGACGGCGGTGCAGGCAAAACAGGTGGAGGACGCGGGGCTGGCATGACAGCCCCGTGGAGACAACGAGGGTCGCCGGGAGCCTAGCGCTTCTTGCTTTTCATGCGGGGCTTCTTGGTGCGACGCCCCGCCTTGATGTCGTTGTCTTTCTTGACTTTCTGGCGTGGCGTCAAGCGGTCAACCTTGTGGGCAAACGGGTTCTCGCTGGAGCGGAACTCGAAACGGATCGGAGATCCGGTCACTTTCAGCACCTTACGGAAGGTGTTTTCCAGGTAGCGCTTGTAGGATCCCGGCAGAGCGTCGGTCTGGTTGCCATGCACCACGATCACCGGCGGGTTGGAGCCCCCCTGGTGGGCATAGCGCAGCTTGATCCGACGGTTGTGCACCATCGGCGGCTGATGCTGGGCAATGGCATCCTCGAGGATGGCCGTAAGCCGGTTGGTGGGCCACTTTGCCATGGCAGAGTCGTAGCAGGCCTGCACCGAGTCGTACATCACGCCCACTCCGGACCCGTGCAGTGCAGAGATGTAGTGTTTGTCGGCGTAGTCGAGAAAATCGAGGCGGCGCTGCACCTGCTCCTTCACCCGCGCCCGGTCTTCCGGATCCATGCCGTCCCATTTATTGACGGCAATCACCAGCGACCGGCCCGCATCCAGCACGAAGCCGATCAGATGCAGATCCTGATTCATCAACCCGTCGCGAGCATCAATAACCAGAATCACCACATGGGCGTCATCAATGGCCTGCAGGGTCTTGATGATGGAGAATTTCTCCACCACTTCGTGCACGTTCTTGCGGCGGCGCACGCCTGCCGTATCGATCAGGGTGTATTGCTTGTCCTGACGCTCAAACGGAATGTAGACGCTGTCGCGAGTGGTGCCCGGCATGTCGTACACCACCACCCGATCCTCACCGAGCATACGGTTGACCAGAGTTGATTTACCGACGTTGGGCCGCCCGACGATGCCGATACGAATACCCGGATAGCGGTCCGCCCGGTCCTGCTCTTCCCGCTCTTCCTCCGACGGCAAAAGCAGCGTCAGCATTGAACGGATCCCCCGGTTGTGGGACGCCGCGATCATGAAAGTGGAGTCAAACCCGAGGCTGTAAAAATCGGAAGCGGCAATGTCCGGATCCTGACCGTCGGTTTTGTTCACCACCAGATGGGCACGTTTGCCAGTCTTGCGGAGGTGATTGGCAATCAGCTCGTCGCCTGCCATCAAACCGGATCGGCCATCCACCAGAAACAGAACAATATCCGCCTCTTCGATCGCCTGCAGGGACTGGCGGGCCATTTCCGCATCCAGGCCCTCTTCATCACCGGTCAGGCCGCCGGTGTCGATAACAATGAAACGCTGCCCCTCGTGGTTGCCCTCACCGTATTTCCGGTCACGGGTAAGCCCCGGGAAATCCGCTACCAGCGCATCCCGGGACCGGGTCATCTGATTGAAAAGAGTCGATTTACCGACATTGGGCCGGCCGACAAGGGCAATTACAGGGGTCATAGTGTTCCGCTACAAAAGATTATCCGGGCCCTTGTGGACCCGGGGAAGGAAGCGCTCAGTCGCTTTCCTTGAGTTCAAGCACGCTCAGTTTACCGCTGTTTCCAAACACCAGCAGCTTGCCATCGCGCAGCCGCTGAGCGGGCACACGAAGACCTTCATCGTCAAATTCCAGCTGGCCCTGCAGCGAGCCGTCCTCCAGCGACAACATATGGATGTAACCTTCGAAATCCCCCACCAGCAGGTAGTCGTCGTAAACCACCGGCTGAGTGGTCTGGCGCCATGACAGCCGGTCCTGAGTCCACAACTCACGGCGGTTCGAGCCCTGATAGGCAATGATGTCGCCATTGGCAGAGGAGACGTACAGGTTACCTGCGCCAATCATGGGGGAATGGAGACTGGAGGCACTGCGGCTCCAGATTTCCTCGCCGTTACGCAGATCCACCAGCGCCAGCTTGCCCTGATACCCGACCACCAGGGCCGCATTCTCCAGGATCAGTGGCTGGCTGGTCACATCCACCAGGCGTTCAAGCTCGGTGCGCCCCTGCGCCTGACCTACTTCGTACTGCCATTCCGGCTGGCCGTTTTCGGCAGACAAGGCCATCAGTTTGCCATTGGCAAAACCGGCCAGTACCAGCTCGCTGCCCACCAGAGGTGGCGCTGCCGCACGGATCGACAGCACTGGCACTACACCGTCGTACTGCCAGTTGAGCTCACCGGAGGTGGTATCGAAAGCCAACACCTTGCCGTCGGTGGTCTGAATCACCACGATGTCGCCATTGGATTGCGGCGTTGCCAGGACCTCGTTCGGCAGCGGCTCCTCCCAGATCACTTCCCCGTTAACCCGTGACAGTGCCACGAGCTGCGCGTCACGGGTCACCAGATACAGGTGCTCTCGGTCACCGCCCAGGCCGGCAAACACCTGCCTGTCCAGATCCTGGTACCACTCGACCTTGCCGTTCTCTGCCTGCACGGCATAGACGTCGCCATTGGCGGCCGCAACATAGATAAGCTCACCGGTGTTCAGGGGCGTGAGGTAGAGAAACTGGTCCCCATGACCGTCACCGACATCCATGGTCCAGATGCTGTCCAGCTCCACGGTGGATTCGATGTCAGGGACCGGCGCCGGCTCCTCAATGGGCTCCTTCGTACTGCAACCCGCCATGAGGGTTGCAAGCAATGCGGCACCGAGAACGCGACTGGCGATGGGCCGATCAGACAACCAGGGCATTATGCACCCCCTTGAACGCCGAGATCCGACAGTTTCAGCTCGAGTACGCCACTGCGGCCCTGCTGGCTCCGTTCACGGGCGGCGAGGTAGGCTTCCCTGGCACCCTCACGGTCACCCTTGGCCAGCAGAATGTCTCCACGCAGTTCTGCGTAAATCGAAGCAAAGGCCTCGTTGTCACCGGCCGCGTCCAGAGTGGCCAGGGCTTCGTCGTACTGTTCGGCAGCAAACTGGGCACGGGCCAGGCGGTTACGAATGACAAACGACAACGCACTGCCATCGTCGATCTTGCCTTGGGCCCACTGCAAGGATTCAACGGCCGCCTCTGCGTCGCCCTCATCCATCAACTGCTGACGGGCCAGCAGGAGCATGCCGTAGACCGCGTAGGCACTGTCGGAGAACTCTTCTTTCAGGTTGCCGGCAACGAACGCCACAGTTTCGCCGCTGTTTTCACCGGACTGATCGCTGTAGGCATTGAGCAGATTGGCGAACTGAGACGCCGCTTCAGTACGCTGCGTTTGCTGATGGTTCTGCCAGGTCTGCCAGCCAAAGACAATCGCCAGAGCTGCACCGATACCGATCAGAAGCGAACTGCCGTTCTTCTTCCACCAGTCCTTGATCGCCTGAATCTGTTCTTCCTCGGTCCGCAATTCAGCCATGATGACTCCTGTGATAAACGTTTTTATAAGTGTTCGCGGTTGCCCTGTTCAGGCGCCCAGCAAAGGTTTGAGTGTGGAAACCAGTTCAGCCTGCGCCAGTTCCTGCTGACCCTCGTCGGAACGCAGCGGCTTCAGGCCAGCCGTGCCACTGTCGATTTCATTCTCGCCGAGGATGACCGCATAACGGGCGCCGCTGCGATCGGCTTTTTTCATCTGGCTCTTGAAGCTGCCGCCCCCACAGTGGGTCACAATGACGGCACCCGGGAGTTCAGACCGAAGCGTTTCAGACATCGCAAACGCGGCGGCCACCGCCCGCTCACCCATCGCGGTTACGTAAACATCGGCATCGCTGTTTGCCTCCTCGGGGACCAGGTCCAGAGTTTCCAGCAAAAGAATCAGGCGTTCGAGGCCCATGGCAAATCCGACCGCCACCGTGGGCTTGCCGCCGAGTTGCTCGACCAGGCCATCGTAACGCCCGCCGGCGCACACCGTGCCCTGGGCCCCGAGGCTATCGGTAATCCATTCGAACACCGTTTTGCCGTAATAATCGAGCCCCCGCACCAGGCGGGGGTTCACCGTGTACTGAATGCCCGCGGCGTCCAGCAGTTCACGCAGCCGGCGGAAATGGGCCAGCGATTCTTCGTCGAGGTAGTCGTCAAGCTTCGGCGCATCGCCCAGGATCGCCTGGGTATCAGCATTCTTGCTGTCGAGGATACGCAACGGGTTGGTTTCCAGACGACGCTGGCTGTCCTCGTCGAGTTGCTCACGGAATCCCGACAGATACTCCACCAGGGCTTCCCGATAGGCCTTGCGGGCGGCTGACGTACCGATCGAATTGATCTCGAGGCGGGTGTGAGCGGTCAGGCCGAGCTCTTTCCACAGCCGTGCCGTCAGAATCAGCAGTTCCGCGTCAATATCCGGGCCGGCCATGCCGAAGCATTCCACGCCAATCTGGTGAAACTGACGATAGCGACCTTTCTGCGGACGCTCGTGGCGGAACATCGGGCCGGTGTACCATAACCGCTGGGTCTGGTTGAACAGCAGACCATGTTCCTCCGCTGCCCGCACACAACCTGCGGTGCCTTCCGGTCGCAGGGTCAGGCTGTCGCCGTTGCGGTCCTCGAAGGTGTACATTTCTTTTTCAACAATATCGGTCACTTCGCCGATGGAACGCTTGAACAGATCAGTCTGTTCCACAATAGGCATGCGGATTTCCCGGTAACCGTAACCGGCCAGCACCTTGCGAACCTTACCTTCAACAAACTGCCAGATCGGTGTCTGCTCCGGCAGGATGTCGTTCATCCCGCGAATTGCCTGAATCTTAGCCAAGTTAAACCCTTAAATTCGAATCAATGATTGCGCTATGACCGGTTACTCGCCCGAACGGGCAATAATGGCGTCTTCCTGCTCACGACGGCGGGCAATTTCCTCCCGGATCAGACGCTCGAGGTCGTCTGTCAGGGTGGCGTTATCCAGCTTCTGGTTCGGTTTGCCGCCCATATAGAACAGGTTCTTGGGGCTACCACCGGTGAGGCCGATGTCCGCTTCTTTCGCCTCACCGGGGCCATTCACGATGCACCCGATAATGGCCACGTCCAGCGGGGAATTGACATCCTCAAGCCGTGCCTCGAGATCGTTCATGGTCTGGATAACATCAAAGTTCTGCCGTGAGCAGCTCGGGCAGGCAATGAAATTGATGCCGCGGCTGCGCAAACGGAGGCTCTTGAGGATGTCGAAGCCGACCTTGATTTCCTGTATCGGGTCCGCAGCCAGCGAGACCCGGATGGTATCGCCGATTCCGTCCATCAACAGCATGCCGAGGCCAATAGAGGATTTAACCGTGCCGGAGCGGAAACCGCCGGCCTCGGTAATGCCAAGATGCAGCGGCTGCTCGATCTGCGAGGCAATCTTGCGACAGGCGGCCACGGTCATGAACACTTCGGACGCCTTCAGGCTGACCTTGAAGTTCTGAAAATCGTGGCGATCAAGAATATCGATGTGGCGCATGGCGGATTCCACCAGCGCATCCGGCGTGGGCTCGCCGTACTTGCGTTGCAGTTCCTTTTCGAGCGAACCCGCGTTTACTCCGATCCGGATCGGGATGTTGCGATCCCGGGCGGCACTGATCACCGCACTGACCCGGTCTTCGCGACCGATGTTGCCAGGGTTGATACGCAGGCAATCCACCCCCAGCTCCGCCACCCGCAGGGCAATCTTGTGATCAAAGTGGATGTCTGCCACCAGGGGAACAGACACCTTGGAGCGGATCTGTCCGAACGCTTCAGCCGCGTCCATACTGGGCACGGACACCCGCACGATGTCGGCACCCGCCTCCTGCAACGCCTGAATCTGGCCGACCGTGGCCTCCACGTCGCAGGTGTTGGTGTTGGTCATGCTCTGCACCGCAATCGGTGCATCGCCACCCACAGGCACATCGCCCACCATGATCTGGCGGGATTTACGTCGGATAATCGGAGATTCCTGTTTCATCTGGTGTTAACCAAAAATAAGTGTGTTCAGAATGTTCAGATTTCCAGGGAAAACTGGGCGCGGTTGTTCACCACCCGATAATCTGACAGCTCAACGGCCTCGCCCTGGAAACGAATGTCGTCCACGGCATCCACCGCCCCGATAACAACCCTCAGCGGAACCTGCCCGGAAACATCAATCACGTCGCCGTCCCGTCGAAGACCGCTGGCCAGCCTGGCGCCGGTGGAATCGGTAATTTCAACCCAGCAATCACCGGAAAAAGAGACCTCCAGGCGGCCGGTACCGGGTACATCACCGATTCTGGATTCTACCGTCAGCGCGGGGTCGGTACTGCTAGTGACGGTCGGAATCCGGCTCTCGTCCAGCGCGTCCTCATCCTCCACGGTGTCAGCAACCGGGGCCGCTTGGTTCAGCGGCTCACTGGCTTCGGTCTCGGCATTGAGGGCCGGCTCACCGTCGGCGGCAACGTCCGGCTCAGGCTGCAGATCTTCCATCGGCGCCACGTCGGGTTCCGAGTCCGGTGACACTGTTTCCTCGGGCTCAGACCCGGACTCAACCGCAACATTATCATCCAGGGCGACGTCTTCGTCACCGGCCTGGCCGGAAGTGGCAGGTTCCTCAGCCGCGTTCTCACTGCGGCCGCCATCGTCGTCCAGGAACGTGAACGCAAGGGCAGCCACCACGGCGAGGGCCAGTAAAACCATCAACGCCCTCGCTGCCCGGAGTTTCTGGCGCTTCCGACGCTCGATGTCCACCAACGGGTTGGCTTCCAGCGCTTCGGCTTTCTGCTGTCGAAACGGTTCCAGTTCCCGGTCCAGCGTGGCCACGATGGCGTCGGCGTCCAGCCCTACCTGCTTCGCATAGGCTCTGACATAGCCTTTGAGAAACAGTTCGCTGTCTATCTGCTCATAATCGCCGTTCTCAATAGCCTGGATCACCGCAGGGCGAAGATGTTGCGCGTTGGCAACGTCAGACACCGTCAGTCCTTTTTGCTCTCTGCCACGCCGGAGCTGGCTGCCAGCCGACTCTCCGGAAACCTGCTGGGCGTTTTCTTCATTACTCATTAGAAATCAGCACCCTGTATTGTTGGTATTCGACTGACTCCGGGAAATTGTTTCGCAGTTGCAGCGCCAGGCTGGATTCCCGATCCCGTTCACCGAAATAGCGCGCAATCCGGATGCCCGTCAACAAGCTCTCGGGAGAGTGGCGGTACCGGGGGTTCTGCTGCATCAACGTGGACAGCCGCGCGTAATATCGGGAGGCAGCGCTGTAATCTCCTGCGTCAAGCAGGGTGCGGGACAGCGCGAGCAAAGACTTCGCATCGCCTCTGGACAGCTCCACTGCCCGCTGATAGGCGTCTATCGCTGCATCGTTATCTTCCAGGCGCTCCTCACTCATGCCCAGATTGAAAAAGATGGAGGCGCGGTCCGGGTATTTGGTGTCATCGGCGGCCACCCTGAACTGATCCCGGGCTTCCTCAAAGCGGCGCTCTCCGTACAGGAAGGCACCGTAATAGACCCGCCCGCGGGTGTAGTCGCGGTCACTGGCGATGGCTTTGCGGAAATTCTCCTCCGCCAGTTTGCGTTCGCCGGCGGAATTGTGCAGCAGTGCCATGGCAGACAAAGCGCCGGCGTCATCCGGTGAGAGCTCCAGGGCACGGTCCAGATGGCTGCGAGCCCGGTCCAGGTTGCCCTGTCCGATATAGGCGGTCGCCAGCTCCACGTAATTCTTTACCGCCTTGTCGCGGTCTTCTTCGCGGGAAAAACGACTGTCGGAAACCGTGACGCAGCCTGCGGCAAGGAACATCACCAGCACAACGGTCATCAAAGCCCGGATACTGTTCACTGGATTGACTGCCACAGTTCGATCACCCCTCTTGCTCTGATTTTTTACAACGTTGACAACGGTCAGGGATTGACCTGCTGCACCGCGATGTAACGTTGGCTTCGCTTGGTTCTGTCTTCAACCCGACCCACCAGCTGGCCGCAGGCGGCATCAATGTCATCACCGCGGGTGGTGCGGATGGTCGCGATGTAACCGGCTTCGTTCAGAATTTTCTGAAAACGACGGGTCGCGTTCATGCTGGGCCGGCGGAAATCACTCTCCGGGAACGGATTAAATGGTATCAGATTGATCTTGCATGGCAGATCCCGCAATAACTCGGCGAGCTCCCGGGCGTGTTCCGGCTGATCGTTCATGCCTTCGATCACGGTGTACTCAATGGTCGCCTTGCGCTTGTCCGGCAGGCGGGCAAAGTACCGTTTGGTGGCCGCCAGAAGCTCGGCGATCGGATACTTTTTATTCAATGGAACCAGCTTGTTACGCAGTTCATCATTGGGGGCATGCAGCGAAATGGCCAGTGAAACATCGGTAACTTCCCCGAGCCTGTCCAGAGCCGGAACAACCCCGGAGGTGCTCAGCGTCACCCGGCGCTTGGAGATCCCGTAGGCCAGATCTTCCATCATCAGATTCATGGCGTCGACGACATTGTCAAAATTGAGCAGAGGCTCACCCATGCCCATCATCACCACGTTGGTGATCGGCCGATCAGGACCCGGCTCGAACGGCATGAAGGCTTTTCTGGCCACCCAGACCTGCCCGATGACCTCGGCCGCGGTCAGGTTGCGGTTGAAACCGCGCTTGCCGGTGGAGCAGAAGGTACAGTCGAGGCTACAGCCAATCTGGGAAGACACGCACAGTGTGCCGCGCTCACCGTCCGGGATCAGCACAGTTTCCACGCTGTTGCCGTTATCCATGCGCATCACCCATTTACGGGTGCCATCCTTGGAAATTTCGTCGTAAACCACTTCCGGGCCACGGATCTCGGCCACCGCCTTGAGCTTGTCCCGCAGGGCCTTGCTCATATTGGTCATTTGATCGAAGTCATCAGCACCCCGCTGGTGAATCCACTGCAGCATCTGGGTAGCACGGAAACGCTTCTCGCCCAGGGTCTCGAAGAAAGCCTCCATCTTGGCTTTCGGCATCCCGAGAAGATTCGTTTTTTCAGCGGCCGCTGTCATTGCATAACCTCGATCAGATAACCAATCCGGGGCGAGCCGTCAGACCCGCCCCGGCAGCGAATCAGCCGCGCGGGCAGATTTCGCTGTCATTGAAAAAGTACGCGATCTCGCGCTCAGCGGAAGCCGCGGAGTCTGAGCCGTGTACGGCATTCGCGTCGATGGAAGAGGCAAAATCGGCACGGATGGTGCCCGCTTCGGCTTCCTTCGGGTTGGTTGCACCCATCAGATCACGGTTCTTCAGGATGGCGCCTTCGCCTTCCAGAGCCTGTACCACAACCGGACCAGAGGTCATGAACGCTACCAGATCATTGAAGAACGGCCGCTCTTTGTGCTCAGCGTAAAAGCCTTCCGCCTGCTCCTGGGTCAGGTGCATCATCTTGGCGGCCACGATGTTGAGACCGGCTTTTTCAAAGCGGGTGTAGATTTCGCCGATCACGTTCTTGGCGACTGCATCGGGCTTGATAATCGAGAGCGTGCGCTCATTTGCCATGGTATTTCTCCAGTATGGTTCAGGTTGAAAATTCAGGGTTGGGATTATACGCAGTCCGGAGGCTACTGCCTACCGCACCGACCTGAGACGCCCAACAACTTCAATGATTTGTGCGACCGCAAACTCGATTTCTTCGGCGCGGGTGTAACGCCCCATGGAAAAACGCAGGGCACGGTGGGCCTGCTCATCGTCAAGACCGATGCCCCGTAGCACGAAAGAAGGCTCAATGGTCGCGGACGCACAGGCAGAACCGGAAGATACCGCCAGCTCCCGCAGACCCAGCATCAGCGACTCAGCGTCTACACCGCTAAACGACAGATTCACAATACCCGGAACCCGGGCCTCGGCGCTGCCGTTCAGCGACACACCGTCAAGTCCCGCCAGCCCCTCGAGAAACTGCGTGCGCAGAGTTTCCAGACTCGCCATATCTTCTTCCAGCTGTTCCTGCGCCAGCGCGAAGGCGGTGCCCATGCCCACGATCTGATGCGTCGGCAAGGTGCCGGAGCGCATGCCCCGCTCATGACCACCGCCGTGGATCTGGGACTCGATGCGAACATCCGGTGAACGGCGAACGTAGAGCGCCCCTACACCTTTGGGGCCGTACACTTTATGGGCGGACAAGGACAACAGGTCGACGGGCATCCGGCTTACGTCTACCGCAATCTTGCCGGCCGCCTGGGCCGCGTCCACGTGAAACAGCACGCCGCGAGCACGGAGCAGTTCGCCGATCGCGGCAATGTCCGTGATGCAACCGAGTTCGTTGTTGACCATCATCAAACTGACCAGCACGGTGTTGTCACGAAGCGCCGCCTCCACCTGGTCGGCGGTGATCCGGCCGTCCTGATGGGGCGCCAGCCACGTCACCTCAACACCCTGCCCCTCCAGCCACTTGCAGGTATCCAGCACCGCCTTGTGCTCAATCACCGAAGTGATCACGTGCGCCGACGCTTTGCCGGCGACTGCACCCTTGATGGCCAGGTTGTCGGATTCGGTGGCACCAGAGGTCCACACGATCTCCCGCGGGTCCGCGTGAATGAGTCCGGCAACCTGTTTGCGGGCGTTCTCGACCGCGGCCTCGGCCTGCCAGCCGTAGACATGGGAGCGGGATGCAGGGTTGGCAAACACACCGTCGAGGGTGAGGTATTTGACCATTTCGGCAGCAACAGCCGGATCAACGGGCGTGGTTGCCGCGTAATCCATATAGACGGGCTTTTTCATCATGGTATCGAGGTAACTTGATTCAGGCCGGCGTCTGTTCGTTCAGGCGCTCGGTATTGATGGTCTGGGAATCAGAGTCCGATTGGCGACGGTCCTGGCGGTCCGCCACCCGTTGGATTTCCCGCTTCCTCATCAGGTCCGCAAGGCTGATCTCGCTGAGAAACTGATGGATCTGATCGCTCAGGTCGGACCATAGATGATGCGTCAGGCATTTTTCGCCGTTCTGGCAATCACCCTTGTTGGCACAACGGGTCGTGTCGAGGGACTCATTTACCGCGTCGACCACCTCGGCTACAAACACCGAAGCTGCATCACGGCTCAACCGGTAACCACCGCCTGGCCCACGGATACTGACCACAAGCTGATGCCGGCGAAGCCGGGAAAACAACTGCTCAAGATACGAGAGGGATATTTCCTGACGGGCTGAGATGTCCGCAAGACTGACCGGCCCGTGATCCCCGTGAAGGGCCAGATCCAGCATCGCCGTGACGGCATAGCGGCCTTTGGTGGTCAGTTTCATAGTCTCAGCCCCGATGAGGGAATGAATCAGAATTCACAGCGCCGAGTATGAATTGACCCACCAAAACAGTCAAGTATTCACTTTTCCCGGGGTTCGTCGTCCCGCACGCAGTCAAAATCCTCCTCATGCAGCGGCGGCAGCGCGCCGTTCTGGTACTCACTGTTCACCTTGCGGAGCGCTTTGCACATGTTCTCGATGCGATCATCCACCGCGTGCATGTGATCCAGCAAACTGCGCATGGCGCGGGCAACCGGGTCCGGCATCTCCTCAGTCACGCCGTAAGCGTCAAAGCCCATACGCTCTTCCATTTCCTTGCGACGAACCTCGTCACCCTCCACAGGCTTACGCTTGGCAATGATCCGCGCGGGGATACCCACCACCGTGGCACCGGCCGGAACCGCCTTGGTCACCACCGAGTTGGAGCCGATCTTCGCGCCCTCACCCACCTCGAATGGCCCCAGGATCTTGGCGCCAGCACCCACCACCACGCCATCGCCGATGGTCGGGTGACGCTTACCCTTGTTCCAGCTGGTACCGCCCAACGTAACGCCCTGATACAGGGTGACATCGTCACCGATGATGGCAGTTTCACCAATCACCACGCCCATGCCATGGTCGATAAAGAAACGCCGACCAATCGTTGCACCCGGATGAATCTCGATGCCGGTAAACCAGCGGGCCAGCGTCGAGAGGGTGCGCGCCAGCCACTTGAGCCCCAGATTCCACAGCCAGTGCGAAAACCTGTGGAACAACAGGGCGTGCAAGCCCGGATAGTTCGTCAGCACCTCAAAGGTGTTTCTGGCCGCCGGGTCCCGGTGGAACACACTCCCGACGTC
>JAEPMM010000215.1 GCA_017643965.1 Marinobacter sp. | reverse complement strand
GGGTTTCGTATTCAACGCCCTTGCGCAGGCCTGAACGCTCCAGTACCCGCTCCAGAATCAGCTCACCCCAGTTGCCTTGGATCTTCTTGTCGCCCTTGAGAGCGCGGGCAAGATTAGCAGCCTCCTCGGTGATCTGTCGGTTAAGGTCCTGTAACGATTTGATTTCGCTTCGCAAGGCCTGCCGGTCTCGGGTTTCCGAGGTATACACATCCTCCACCCGTTTGCGGAAGTCCTGCAACTGGTCCCGGAACGGATTTAGCAAAGCATCCAGGCCGGTACGGGTCTGCTGGCTGAAGCGCTCGCTTTTCTGGTCAAAAATGCGATTCGCCAGGTTTTCGAATTCCTGCTTCAGCGCATCCCGATTGCGCTCCAGCAATGCGACCTTCTCGGACGTTGCCCGTCGCTCGGAGGCCAGAGTAACCTGGTATTCCCGCAGCTCTACCCGGGCATCGCCCAGCTCCGCCACCAGTGCGTCCAGTTTATGCGCCTGTTCCGCATTCTCCGCTTCCAGGCGGGCGATCTGCCCACGACTGTTTCGCAGCAGCAGCGCAACCAGCAAACCAACCAGTAACACCAGTGCGGCGACTACGATGACGATGCCGGGTTGATTCCGGATGGTTTCTGCAAGAGCCTCGGGCACGTTATCCTCCTGTGCGCTGCGTCCACTTTTGGACCCAGGTGGTAATATAAACTAAAACAACAGTGCGTTCTGTTCAGGTAGTCATCATGTTGAAACAGCTCTGGAGAAAACTGGGATCGGAATTCTCACAATCCGGCTGCGCCGGTGCTCAGAACTCCGGGCATGATGCGTGTACCGACGCCGGGTTCAAGTTGCTACCCCAGATTACCCACACCGGCGAATTCCATCTGGAACGCCTTACCAGCCTGCTGAAAAGCCGGTATGGCCAAACCTCCGACAAACCAGGCGAGACGGGCGATCAGGCGATCCGCGAGCTAATCCACTATGCCTCCCGCATTCAGGATCAGGACGTGCAGCGGGAGCTTTTGCTGTTCTATTTGAACTGCTCTCCGGTCATTCAGGAGTATCTGCGGTCCGAGGAAGTTCTCGGGCATCAGCATTTCATTAACAAACCCTGAAAAACGCCCGAAATTGTAAAATATTCCTACCCTTAACCAACTGTAAAGCGAACACACAGATCGGTTGTTGTATACTCCCGCAGCAAGTATCTTACTGCAATTGCTTGCAGGTCTTAACGGCGAACCTAAGCTAGTAGATCAGGGGTTTCGCAGGCTCAGGGGTTTTAAATGTTTTCAACGCGTTTTGGTTGCGGGAAGCTGCTGGCTGTCTTCGCTGTCTTGTTTGTGATTTCCGGCTGTTCGGCGGACCGTTACATGATGGTGCCCAAGGACAACCTTGATGAATTGAAAGGGTCTGTCCAGATTCAACGGGCCACATTGGTGACCATGGAAAGCAACGCCCACGCCCGCCACGAAAAAATCGTCGAGGCCAACAGCGAATCCACCAGAAGCATTCTCGAAGCGATCGAGCAGAAGATCGAAAAACCCACCTGCCCGGTGGTGGCGCCACGGGCCTGCCCGCCCGCGGCTCGCGACACACAGGCCGAAGGCCGGGCGGACCGGCTCAAGGGCAAAGTCATTGTCGGCGAGCTCGAGAAATTCTACCTTGCCGGGCCCGGACTGGTGTACGACGCACGCATCGACAGCGGCGCCGAAACTTCATCACTGGACGCCCGCAACATCACCCGCTTCGAACGGGATGGCAACAACTGGGTGCGCTTCGATGTGCCGGTGCCGGAAACCGATGAATTCGTCACCATGGAGAAGGAAATCTCCCGCCGGGTAAAAGTCATTCAGAGCAGCGCCGATGAAGCTGACCGCCGGGTGGTTGTCGAGTTGCAGTTCGCCATTGGCGATCATCAGCAAGTGGCAGAATTCACACTGACGAATCGGGGTCATCTCACCCACAACGTGCTGATCGGCCGGAACATCCTGCGGGATGTGATGCTGATTGACGTGGGTAAAGAATTTGCCACCGAACTACCGGAATCACTCACCCAGAAAAACGGGGATGAATCGTGACCACACGTTCCCGCATGCCCTTTTTTGCCGCCATTGTCCTGCTGATTGTGGCGGGCATATCCATCGCCACCTGGCGTCACGTCGAACTGGGCATCCCCTGGCTGACGGGCGAGCAACAACCGGTGTGGATGGTAGAAGCCCGAATCAATTTTGACGGCAACGGCGAGCCGGTGCTTGCCAGTCTGAACATTCCGGAACAGTCGCCCGGGTTTCGCATCCTCTCGGAACAGGCGGCGTCTCCGGGTTACGGTTTTTCCGTCGTAGATAAAAGTGGCAGCCGCCGCGCGGAGTGGTCCAAGCGGGATGTGATCGGCGAGCAGACCCTCTACTTCAAATCCCAGTTCATTCCAGACCCCAACGCCAACCGGGACACACCCCGCCGTGCACCGAGGCCCATTGCGGTGTTCTGGGAGGAGCCCCAGGCCACGGCCGTGCAGGAGATCCTGCAACAGGCGGAAGAGCGCTCCAGCACACCAGAGAGCATGACGCGGGAACTGATCCGCCTGATGCAGCCGGAAGACAACCAGGCCCAGAACACCACACTTCTGGTGGCCGGTACCAACTATCTGGATCTGCTGGTGCGGATGCTGAATCACGCAGGCATTCCGGCCCGGACCGCCGATGGCCTGAAACTGGAAGACGCCCGGCGTCGCCAGGCGCTCACGCCTTACCTACAGATTTTTAACGGTGAGGAGTGGCTGACCTTTGATCCGAAAACCGCGGAACAGGGTCTCCCGGAAGACGTACTGCTCTGGCGTCAGGGCGCAGAATCGCTGCTGGACGTGGTAGGGGGTGACGGCTCAGACGTGAGCTTTTCCATCCTTCGCCAGACCATTCCCGCGCTGCAACTGGCGGCCATGCAATCGGAGGAGAACGGTCTGGGTTTCCTGAGCCTGTACCAGTTGCCGATTGAGGAGCAGAGCATGTTCCGCATGCTGTTGTTGCTGCCCCTTGGGGCGCTGATGGTTGCCTTCATGCGCATCGTGATCGGCATTCGCACCTCCGGTACCTTCATGCCGGTGCTGATTGCCGTCGCCTTTGTCCAGACCACCCTGGTGCCCGGGCTCATCGCGTTCACGTCGGTGGTTGCCATCGGTCTGCTGATGCGCGGCTATCTGTCGAGCCTGAACCTGCTGCTGGTATCGCGGATATCCGCGCTGATTATCCTGGTGATTTTCATTACCGCCGGGTTAAGTATCGCCGGATACCATATGGGCTTTAACACCGGCATGACGGTGACCTTTTTCCCGATGGTAATAATCGCCTGGACCATTGAGCGCATGTCCATCCTGTGGGAGGAGGAAGGCGCTCACGAGGTATTCGTGCAGGGGGCTGGCAGCCTGTTTGTTGCGGTTATTGCCTTCCTGGTGATGGACGCGCCCCTGTCCCGCCATCTGACCTTCAATTTCCCGGAGCTGCACTTTGTGGTGCTGGGCCTGATTCTGCTGATGGGCCAGTACACCGGGTACAAGCTCAGTGAACTGCGGCGCTTTACGCCGATGAAGGTATACGACTGATGGACTGGATCTCACCCCGCGCCCTCACGCGGCTGGGCATGCTGAACATGAACCGACGAAATGTAGACTACATTTCCCGGTACAACGAACGCACGTCCTACCCGTTAGTGGATAACAAGCTGAAAACCAAGCTTGTGGTGGCGGAATACGGTGTCAAAACGCCGAAACTTCTGCAGGTCGTTCGTCAGCAACATGAAATTCCCCACTTTCGCGACATGGCAGAGGACCTGAGCGGTTTCGCCATCAAGCCCGCCAAGGGTTCTGGCGGCAAAGGCATTACCGTGATCACCGGCCGCGACGAAGATGAATTCATTAAGGCGTCCGGTGTTCGGGTGCCTGCAGCCTTCCTGGAACGGCACCTGTCCAACATTCTCGCGGGGCTGTACTCGCTCGCCGGAACACCCGATGTCGCCATTGTGGAGAGCCTGGTGCAGTCTGTGCCGGACCTTGCCAAGTACTCGTTCCAGGGCGTGCCGGATATCCGCATCATCATCTTTCAGGGCTACCCGGTGATGGCCATGTTGCGACTGGCCACCAAAGCCTCTGACGGCAAGGCAAACCTGCACCAGGGCGCCGTTGGGGTGGGCCTCGACATCGGCACAGGGCAAAGCCTTAACTCGGTGCAGTTCAACCGCCCCATTACCCTGCATCCCGACACCGGGCTGGCCCTGGAAAACATCAACATCGCCGATTGGGAAGAGATGCTGATCATGGCATCGCGCTGTTACGAAGCTACCGGTCTGGGGTACATGGGCGTGGATCTTGTTGTGGATGCGAACGAGGGCCCCCTGCTGTTGGAACTGAATGCCCGCCCCGGCCTCGCTATTCAAATGGCCAATGGCCGCGGGCTGCTGCCGCGACTGAACGCCATCGAGAACCTCAAGAAGCATCACTTCACACCGGAAGCCCGGGCCCGTTACGCCATGGAAGTGTTTGCCAGCCGGCGATAACCCGGCAGGCAGATGTCAGGCATAAAAAAACCGGAGCAGTTGCTCCGGTTTTTTTGTTCAGGGAAAGCTGTGATTTACAGCTTGCCCTCCGCCATCAGCAATTTGCGCTCATGGGTCAGGCCCTTCAGGAGACCCCAGGTCATGATCAGCAGAATGGCTGTGAACGGCAGACCGGCCGATATCGCCGTTGCCTGAATAGCGCCGAGCGCATCAGCACCGCCACCAAAGATCAGTGCCGCGGCAATAGCGCCTTCCATAACCACCCAGAACACACGCTGTGCAGTCGGTGCGTCTGTTTTACCGCCGGCGGTGATGCTGTCGATCACCAGCGAGCCGGAGTCAGAGGATGTCACGAAGAACACCAGCACCAGCACAATGCCGACAAACGAGATAATGCCAGTTAACGGCAGACCTTCGAACATCTGGAACATGGCCAGCGGCACATCGGTCAGACCGTTCTCTGCCAGCTCACCCACACCCTGCTGGATCTGCTCGAGAGCGGAACCGCCAAAGGCACTCATCCACACCACGGTTATCAGTGTCGGGATAACCAGAACCGCTGTGACGAATTCGCGAACCGTACGGCCCTTGGAGACCCGCGCGATAAACATGCCTACGAACGGTGACCAGGAGATCCACCATGCCCAGTAGAACACAGTCCAGCCGTGGAACCAGGTTTCGTCTTCACGCCCGAACGGATTGCTCAGGGGTACAACGTTCGCCACGTAAGTGGATGACGTCGTCCAGATTGTTTCGATAATCGACATGGTCGGGCCGGCGAAGATGACGAAGAAGAGCAGGATACCCGCCAGCGCCATGTTGAAGTTACTGAGAATCTTCACACCACCGTCGAGGCCACGTAGCACCGACACCAGGGCAACCGCGGTTACACCGGTAATGATGGCCATCTGGACATTGATGCCCGACGACACGCCGAACAGGTAATCGAGGCCGGAGGCCGCCTGCTGGGCACCGAAGCCGAGCGAGGTCGCCAGACCGAAAATGGTAGCCACTACAGCCAGCACATCAATGATGTGACCAGGCCAGCCCCAGACCCGGTCCCGCAGCAGCGGGAAGAAGGCGGAGCGGATGGTGAGAGGCATGCCCTTGTTGTAAGCAAAGAACGCCAGTGACAGAGCCACAATGGCGTAGATGGCCCAGGGGTGGAAGCCCCAGTGATACATGGTGCCGCCCATCGCCATGTCGAGCGCTTCAGGGGTGTTGGCCTCAACGTTGAATGGCGTTCCGTACCACCCTGTGTAATAAGCCACCGGCTCAGCCACCGCCCAGAACATCAGGCCAATGCCCATGCCAGCCGCAAACAGCATGGCGAACCAGGACATGGTCGAGAATTCAGGTTTGGCGTCCATACCGCCAATCCGGATCTTGCCCACAGGCATGAAGATCAGCGCAAAGCACACCACCACAAACACGTTGGCGCTCAGCAGGAAGAACCAGTCGAATGATTCGATGATGCTGAGTTTGGTGCCATCAAGCAGATCTTTAGACTCGCCGGGAAAAACCAGCGTTCCGACTACGAACAGAACCACCAGTATCGCCGTTATCGGGAATACCGGTGCATGAAGGTCGAGGCCGAAAGGATTTATAT
>JAEPMM010000345.1 GCA_017643965.1 Marinobacter sp. | reverse complement strand
TGTCGTCACCGTTGTCGGCGTGGTACATCAACACACCGCCCAGCTCTTCCACCGCCCGGACAATGTAGCGCTCACCGTCGAAGGTCTCGATTTCCTCACCCATCTGATAAATGATGCGTGACAGCGGCGCGTTATCGATGGCGTAGGTGCGCTCCTCGTCAGCAGCGGGGAAACCCAGCGTCACCCGACGACCCGAAATATCAGTAACGATGCCGAGCCCGAGGCCGGTATCGCTGTGGCTGACCCAGCGCTGGCCAATGACAAAATCCGATGCGTCCAAGAAACCTCCGTCGCGTTTCAATTCAGTCTTTTTTTACGTTCGTTACGTTTGTGACCGTGGTCAGTGCCACTACTTGAGCTGTTTGAGGTCGGTGCCGTTCTCGTGAACCCAGTAGGCCGCCGCGCCACACACTGCCGCGGGCACCACCACCAGGTTCAATACCGGCACCATGGCCGCCAGGGCCACCGGCATTCCGAAACCAAAGGCCGACAGCCGGGTATCTCCCAACAACCCGCGCAACGCCGGGAAACTGACCTTGTGGTTGTCGGCCGGATAATCCACGTACTGCAGTGCCATCATCCAGCAGTTGAACGCAAACCAGAGCGCTGCGGCCACCAGATTCACCACCGGTATCAGCCCGAGAATCAGCAGGCCGATGGCCCGCGGCAGGTAATAGAGAATTTTCTGCACCTCACGCCAGAGCGCGCGGGGAATGTCGCGGATGATCTGCCCCCAGCTATCGTCGGTGCTGACCTCCTGGCCGGTCAGATGTTTTTCAGTAAGCTCGGCCAGATAGCCGTAGAAAGGAGAGCCAATCAGGTTTGCCAGAATGACAAAACCGTAGGCCAGCATCAGCAGGATCACCACGCCGTAGAGAATCCAGAACAGCCAGTCCAGACTTTGCAGCCAGGCCCAGTCCGGCAGCCACCCCATGGCTGCGGCGATCATCCCGGCAAACAGTTCCGCCAGGAAATAGAACAGCAGGCCAAATAACAGCACGTTGATCACCAGGGGAATGATCACGAACAAGCGCAGGCCGGGCTGACGTATCAGACGGAATCCCTCGCCGAGGTAGCCCAGGCCACGAAAAACGTTACCCTTCAACATAGGTGGCATTACCTCCGCTTCAATGACAGTGACGGGGCGCAAAGCATATCATGTTGCCTCACTCACCACAGCCCGAGGGCCACCCGGATTCCGCCGATGGACACACTCAAGCGCCAGCTGGCACGGATTCTCGATTGCCAGCCTCTGTGGCGGGCCGCCCTGCTGATCTCCGTGGCCGCCATTCTGTACCTGGCCACCACCAGCGAGCCTTACCCGGTGCCCGCGTCCAGCTACGACAAGGTGAATCACCTGATCGCCTTTGCCGAGCTGACCGTCCTGTCGCGGCTGGCCTGGCCGGGCACCCACCCGATCCGGCTCATCCCGCTGCTGATCGCGTTCGGATTGCTGATCGAAGTCATTCAGTCGCAACTGCCCTACCGTGATTTCTCCCTGGCGGATGTGGTCGCAGATGCCGTCGGGGTCGCCATTGGCCTGCTGCCCTGGCCCGGTCTGCCCGGGTGGACGACCACCGGCGACGCCGCCCAAAACCGGATGTGCGAGAAACGCTGAACATCGTGTGCGATATCTCTCACAAGACTGTGCGAGCTTTCTGAAACATTGTGTAAGCGCTTCGATTCCGGCCAGCCCCTGAATTCCCAACTTATTGATTTGTTGGTTTCATTTTCGGAACACCCGGTATCATTGCCAAAATGATAAATATTGGTCACAGGTTTGTCAGATCAGGATTGCTATAGTGGATTCGTCAGGGATGACAGGGAAATGGACGACGCACTGGACGCACCCCGGCATTGGATGCAGGGAGAGGCAAGGACACAGGGACGCCTCGCTTAAAGGATAATTATTCGGATCGCCGGCTCGGAGGCTGGCACCAAGGATCGGCTCAAGGATAACGCAACACGGCAGTTGCACACATCGCACGGATGCGACGACCTGTTCCGAAAAAGGGCAGCCCACGGGTTGCCCTTTATTTTTTTGCGGTGGCCAATTCGCCAGCCACCCGATAGAGCCTCACCTGATTGAACTCCTCGAACTCATTGAGATCCGGCCAGGTCCGGCCTTCGATTACCGTCAGACGTTGATAATGGTCATCGCCCAGATGCCGGACCCGGGAATCCGCCAGCAGCACTTCCGGGGCCGCTGCCCTGAACGCCTGCAGTAACGGCCGGTTGTCCGGATCGTAGAGCACGTCCGCCGCGGTGATCAGATCAATGGTTGCCGATCGTTGCCGCCAATCCGCACACAGGGTGACCGAGACCCCATTCAGCCGGGCGTTGGCCGCGGCGGCATCAAGCGCGGCCGGATCAATATCACAGGCAATGGCCTCCGCCGCACCGGCCATCGCGGCCGCAATCGCGACCACGCCGGAACCGGCGCCAAAATCCAGCACCCGCTTGCCCGCCACCTGGTGCGGATTGGACAGGATCCACTGGGCGAGCACCTGGCCACTGGCCCAGCAGAAGGACCAGTACGCCGGTTCACCGACCACCGCCTGGGCCTCCTCGTGGCTCAGCGGGCCCTCCAGTACCGCCGGATCAAACAGATGCAGACCGATATCCGGGCACCCCGCCGGTCGGGTCACCGCGACACGGCCACGGCTCAGGGTCTTCTGCAAATGGTGGTCGAGCTGCTGCTGATTCATTACATCTCCGGGCGGGGCTGCAAACGAGCATAAAAACAGTGTCTTCGTTATACTGCAACCTCATTTTTTTCACGATCTTGGCACCTCAATGGCCTCCAGACCCGACACCGACGACTTCCTGTCCCTGTTCCTGAACGACATTCCGCTAATGGACGTGCGGGCACCGTTTGAATTCAGTAAGGGCAGTTTTCCCTGCGCCGAGAATGCGCCGCTGATGAACGACGAAGAGCGCCATCGGGTCGGCATCTGCTATAAGGAAAAAGGCCAGGACCGGGCCATCGAGCTGGGCCATCAACTGGTGGGCGGCGACATCAAGGCCCAGCGCATCGAGGCCTGGAAACGCTTCATTGCCAGCCATCCGCAGGGTTACCTGTTCTGTTTCCGCGGCGGTTTGCGATCACAGCTGACCCAGCAATGGATCCGGGACGCCGGCATTGACTACCCGTTGGTCCGGGGCGGGTACAAAGCGCTGCGACGGTTCCTGATCGACAGCCTGGCAGCGCTGATTGCGTCATCGGATTTCCGCATCCTCAGCGGGCGGACCGGTACCGGAAAAACCCGGGTGCTGCAGCAACTGCCCAACCCGGTGGATCTCGAGGGACTGGCCAACCACCGCGGATCCAGCTTCGGCCGTCAGGTGACGCCGCAACCTTCCCAGATCGACTTCGAGAACCGCCTGGCGGTGGCCATGCTCAAGGCCACCCATCGGGTTGGCGGTCCGATTTACCTGGAGGACGAGAGTCGCCTGGTGGGGCGCTGCGCGCTGCCGGAAACGCTCAAGGAGCGGATGTCCGAGGCTCCCCTGATGGTGCTCGAGCAGCCCATGGACGAGCGTGTTGGCATTATTCGCCAGGACTATGTGGAGACCATGCTGGCCGATTACTGCACCCGCGACGGCGAGGTGGCCGGTTGGCAGAATTTCCAGGATTACCTGCTCAGCGCCCTGGACCGGATCCGCAAACGCCTGGGCGGCGAACGCCACCAGCAGTTGCGGAACCGGATGGTCGCCGCCCTTGAGCAACAGCAGCGCAACGGCGACACCGGCGGCCATGATGAGTGGATCCGCGCGCTGCTGGAGGAATGCTTCAAAAAGCGAACGGCAGAGGTTCAATCGCTTGCAGGATCGATCAAATCTATGGTCTTGCAAAATAGCAAGATTTTTCATTGCTCGTCAGAGGTGACAATAGGACGTTTTCAAAGTGAAGATAGGCTTTAAGCGTAGT
>JAEPMM010000450.1 GCA_017643965.1 Marinobacter sp. | reverse complement strand
TTCTCAACCGCCACACCTTGCTCCGGGTTGATGTCCCCGATACAAACCCTGGCGCCCTCTTCCGCATACCGCAACGCAATAGCCCGGCCCAGGCCGCTGGCCCCGCCGGTGATAAATACTCTTTGTGTCATGTGGTTCGTTCTCCGTTGATACTTTTGAGTTCTTTTGTCTGGGCTCTGGGCTTTGGTGCCAGAGCTGATGCCGGGTAGAGCTTTCCAAAACACGCTCCTTCGGCACATCCATGTGACGCTTGGGCTCCGCCATCCATGGCTCCGCACAGTTTTGGAAAGCTCTACCCGGCACCAGCTCCCATATCTCGCAGTATGCTGTCCCGAAAATCAATTGCGCCGATACTAGCCAGCTCGACGTTCTCCGTCTTTAAAAAGCCCGAAGCCCGCTCTAAAGTTCGAATGGGGCCGGCGGGGTGGGGGTTCTGAAAATTTGCGGAGCCATGGATGGCGGAGCAGAAGCGCCACATGGATGTGCCGAAGGAGCGGTTTTCAGAACCCCCACCCCGTCGGCCCCCGCACCTCAGTCTAGATCCCAGCGGGCGAAAACGAATCAAACAGGTTCAAGATTTGTACTTGCGAAGCTCCAGGCGAGCCACCATAGCCCGATGGACCTCATCCGGACCATCCGCCAACCGCAGAACACGCGCATAGGCAAACAACTGCGTCAGCGGGAAGTCGTCATCGCTCACCCCGGCACCGCCATGAATCTGAATCGCCTGATCCACAATGGTCTGCAGCATCTGCGGAATCACCGCCTTGATCATCGACACCTCAGACAGTGCACCCATGATGCCCTTGGTGTCCAAAAGCCACGCACATTTCAGCGTCAGCAACCGCGCCTGCTCGATCGACATACGTGCATTCGCGATGATATCCGGGTTACCCCCGAGCTTGGCCAGCGGCCGTCCGAACGCCTCGCGGGTGGTGGCCCGTTTGATCAGCAGCTCCAGCGTACGCTCCGCCGCCCCGATGGCCCGCATGCAGTGGTGCACACGGCCCGGCCCCAGGCGCCCCTGCGCGATCTCGAAGCCACGGCCCGGGCCGGCAATGAAGGCGCTCTTCGGCAGGCGCACGTTCTCGAACGCGACAACGCCGTGGCCGTAGGGCTCATCGTAGGCACCAAACACCGGCAGCATGCGTTCAATGTTTACTCCCGGGGTGTCCAGCGGCACCAGCACCATGGAATGGCGACGGTGTTTGTGGGCGTCCGGGTCGGTCAGACCCATGAAGATCGCCACTTTGCAGTCGGGGTGACCGATGCCCGTGCTCCACCATTTACGGCCATTGAGCACGACTTCATTGCCCTCCACCACCGCGGTGGCTTCCATATTGGTGGCGTCAGACGAGGCCACGGCCGGCTCGGTCATGCAGAATGCGGAACGGATCTCACCGCTTTGCAGGCGCGGCAGCCACTCGGCTTTCTGTTCCTCGGAGCCGTAGTGGATCAATACTTCCATATTGCCGGTGTCCGGCGCGTTGCAGTTGAAGATTTCCGGTGCGATGAAGCTGCGGCCGGTCTCCTCGGCAATCAGGGCGTAGTCGGAGTTGAGCAGGCCACAGCCGTTTTTCTCGTCCGGGAAGAACATGTTCCACAAACCCTGGGCTTTGGCCTTTGCCTTCAGTTCCTTGATCACCGGCAACACAACCCAGCGATTATCCAGGGCCGCCAGCTCCCGGTGGTACTGTTCTTCAATCGGGAAGATCTCATCCTTCATGAACTGTTTCACGCGGTTGAGATAATCCTGACCTTTTTCGGAGATGTTGAAATCCATAACCCTGCCCTCGTCGTTTTTGCACCGATGCGCGTCACCGGTTATTTGCCATTGACTCAGTCTAGGGGCCACACCACTATTACGCGACTGAATTATTCTTATCGTTTATCATAAGCAACACTTATTCAAGCAGCGGAGCCCTCGGCATGGCACTGAACCGGCTGGATCTCAATCTCCTGAACGTTTTTGACACCATCTATCGGGAGGGTAGCCTGACACGGGCGGCGCGGGCATTGCACCTGACCCAGCCTGCCGTCAGTCACTCCCTGTCGCGCTTGCGGGATCATTTTGACGATCCACTGTTCACCCGACAGGGCAACCAGATGATTCCCACGCCCCTGGCGCGGCGCTTTCTGGAGTCCATGCGGCCGGGCCTGACCCAGATCCAGAGCGCGGTCAATCAGTTCCACGCCTTCGACCCTGCCAGCCAGCGCAAAACCTACTCACTGGCGCTGCGGGATATTCTGGAATCAACCTTCCTGCCACAACTGATGCAGCGGCTGGCCGACTACCCGGAACTGGAAATTGTCAGCCAGCGTGTACCGAGGCGGGATATGGAAACCCAGCTGGCCGCGGG
>JAEPMM010000253.1 GCA_017643965.1 Marinobacter sp. | reverse complement strand
CGAAGTCATGCAGGGGCGGGCCAAAGGCATCCAGACTGCGGGGCTGCACGTGATATTGAATGTTGGCGTAGTCAAACTCCGGAGAACTGCGGATAAAGATGCATAGCTGGGAGGGCGCCATGCTCATGGGGCCGGAGCGTTTGAGCAGATACTCGAGACCGATCCTGGCCTTACCAAGCAGCGAACTGGCCATGGTGTTGAGGGTGTTGGCACCGTGCACCTTGTACACCGAGCGGATCTGCAGGTGATCCTGCAGGTTTTCGCCCACCCCGGGCAGGTCGGCCACCACTGGAATCCCGTGCCGGCTCAGCAATTCGGCAGGGCCAAGCCCGGACAGCTGCAGCAACTGGGGTGAACCGATGGCGCCCGCGGACAGAATCACCTCGCGGCTCGCTCGCACCACAATCTCTCCCGCATCCGGTGCCGACAGCCGCACGCCGGTACAGCGGGGTGCGTCACCGCTGTGGGTGTTCATCTCAAGCCCCAGCACCTGAATGGAATGCCGAACGGTCAGGTTGGGGCGTTTGGCGGCCGGCCGTAAAAACGCTTTCGAGGTGTTCCAGCGCCATCCGGCCCGCTGATTGACCTCGAAGTAGTCCACGCCCTCGTTATCGCCACGATTGAAATCCTGGGTCCGCGGCACGCCGGCCTGCACCGCAGCCTCGGCGAAATCCTCCAGCACCTGCCAGTGCAGGCGCTGATGCTCCACCCGCCATTCACCGCCGTGGCCATGAAACTGCCCATGGTGGCTGTCGGCATCACCGTCGTCGTCCAGACGGTAGTGATCTTCATGACGCCTGAAATCCGGCAGGCAGTGTTCCCAGCGCCAGGCGTCGTCACCGGTCACCTCGGCCCAGTGGTCGTAGTCTCGTTGCTGGCCGCGGATGTAGAGCATGCCGTTGATGCTGGAGCAGCCCCCGAGGGTCTTGCCGCGGGGATAGATCAGCGAGCGGCCGTTCAGTCCCGCTGAGGGCTCGGTACGGAAGCGCCAGTCGGTGCGGGGGTTATCGATGCAGTACAGGTATCCCACGGGAATATGGATCCAGTGGTAATTGTCTCGGCCACCGGCTTCAACCAGCAGCACCCGGTTCTCCGGGTTGGCACTGAGACGGTTGGCCAGCAGACACCCAGCGGTGCCGGCACCCACAATGATGAAATCGAAGGTTTCCGATTCCATGTGCGTGTTGTCAGTCATAGGATCGACCTGTTTGTTTTTGTTCTGCAGTACCGGATGTTTTAACTGAAAACGCCACGCATTACATCAAGGCGTTGGTTTAATCCCGGTGTGAACTGAGCGCTATTCCCGGCGTAAATGTTAACCGGGGCCTCACTGGGGTCCGGATACGTTTTGTCACTGACATTCGGTTCGTATCAGGTAATGATGTCGGGGTGGCATAAACGATCAGAGTCGCTGGCAATTTATGCCAGTGCATCACTTATGCATCTATCCGATAACAGACAAACCCGCTTCGTCAAAAGGGATAACAGAATGCCCCACCCAATGACACCGTTAATGACCGGAACCCGCAGCGCCCTGCTGTGTGTCCTGGCCGTCCTGTTGATACTGGCCGGCCGTGCCAGCGCCTCCGAACGGCTCTACATTTTCACCGAGAATTACCCTCCGTATAACGAGTCCAGAACGGGCAAGGGATTTGCGCACAATGAGGAGGACATCACCGGTATCTGCAGCGAAATGGTGAAAGCCATGCTGGCCAGAGTCGACTACGACTATGTGATCAAGATGCGTGACTGGAGCTATGCTTACAGCTGGGTCCAGGGTCGCGAAAACCACGGGTTGTTCTGCACCGCCCGCACCGATGAGCGGGAAGACCAGTTCCAGTGGGTGGGACCGCTGGCCCCGATCAAGTGGACCCTGTTTGCCGCCCCGGGCTCCGAGATCACGCTGTCGTCTCTGGAAGACGCCAGGGAATACCGGATTGCCGGTTACAAGGGCGATGTCATGTCCGACTACCTGGTCAGCGAGGGCTTTGAGGTGGTGATGAGCGTGTCCGGTGACGTGAACCCCCGCCGTCTGACGCTGGGCGAGGCGGACCTGTGGGTGACCGACGGTCTGGTCGGGCCCCAGGTCGCGCAGGATGAGCATGGGATCTCCGATCTGGTTCCGGTGCTGACCTTCCGTGAGACCCCCATGTACCTGGCGTTCAGCAAGGAAACCGACCCTGCGGTGGTGGAAGAATTGCAGGCGGCACTGGATGCTGCGCGCCGGGACGGCGAGCTGGACGGCCTGGTCAGTCAGGCTGCACCGGCCGCGGAGTGAGTCAACCGCCTGCGGGCTGACATTCAGGGGCGAAAAGACGTTGTAGAAAGTGCGATCCTCGTATAGAACTTAAAGGGAAACTCCCAATGCTAACGAGGATCGTCCATGGCTTTTTCGCCTGATCATCTTGCTGAACTGAACCTGCTGGCCCTGTTCCATTCCACGTCCGCGCTGGAAGGCATCAAGGTGCATCAACACTCCGCATCCGAAGAGTCGGTGAAAGCGGCGCAGCGGTTGTATGACAAAGGATTGATATCCCAGAACGACGGTGGCTATCTCACCGCACTCGGCAGTGAGGCGGTTGAACTCACCCAGAAACTGCAGTCAATCCTCACCAGTCCCTGACCGTCAGGTTGCCGGGCATCAGTACCAGAAACTCACGTTTGGTGACGGTGTCTGGCGATCCAGCGTCACGCCTTTTCCCTCCAGAATCCGCAACAGAATCTGGGTGTCCTCCACGTTCAGGAACGGGCCGAGCGGGATCGACTGCTCCCGGTGCGTGAGGAACAGCTTGGATGGTGCAAAGGGGTGGCGGGGCAGGCGCACTCGCACCCGGGTGTACTGGCCGGGGAAGTGCCACTCGCTGTGTTTCGTGGCCCGCCCCTTTTCCAGGGTGATGCCGCCGGGACCAATCATCAGTACTTCGCGAACCTGGCAGTTGCGGGACGTGACATAAATGCCGGCAGCCAACGCCATCAGCTCCAGGCCGGCAAACGGCACAATGACCCAGGCCCCGGCAATCGCCATAGCCATGGATATCACCAGAGACACCACAAACAGTGCCAGCCAGATCCGCACGTTGCCTTGCCAGCTCAGCGAGCGATTGGGCGTCAGTAACAGGCGCACGCCCTGATCGCACTCCAGATGCTCTACCGTTGTCCCGATCACGAAGCGAATACTGTAGATCTATACGCCGACAATGCGGGTACCGATGAATGAACGCTGCCTGACGGAGCCGTAATTCAAACGGGGTGCAATTAACGACATACTGTTCACCCTTAAGCATAGTTGCAGGCATGTGGGAGTTCCCGTTTGGCCAAGAAATCCATATTCCGTCGGTTTATCCGTCACGCTGCCTGGCTCCTGGCGGGCACCGCCATGCTGCTGGTAACCGTACTGCTGGTGCTGAGGTTCCTGAATCCGCCGACCACGGCCTTCATGCTGGCCCACAGTCTGGGCGAGACGGACGGTAAGGTACATCATCAATGGATCGACTATTCGCGGATTTCACCGTGGATGCCGCTGGCGGTGGTTGCCAGTGAGGATCAGCGCTTCCCCGAGCATTGGGGGGTGGATTTTGCCGCCATCCGCAAGGCGCTTGACGAATATCAGGCCGGCGAAGGTCTGCGTGGGGCCAGCACCATCACCCAGCAAACCGCCAAGAACCTGTTCCTGTGGAATGGTCGGAGCTTTATCCGCAAAGCCCTGGAGGCGGGTTTGGCGTTGGGGCTGGAGGCATTCTGGCCAAAACAGCGCATACTGGAGGTGTACCTCAACATCGCCGAATTCGGCCCCGGCATCTACGGCGTAGAGGCCGCCAGCCGGGCCTATTTCGGGGTCAGTGCCCGTGATCTGTCCCGTTCCCAGGCGGCGCGGTTGGCGGCTGTGTTGCCCAATCCGAAAGTGCTCAGTGCCGGCAATCCGTCACCCTATGTGTGGGAGCGCGCTGCCTGGGTTCAGCGGCAAATGCAGCAGTTGAACGGGCCGGGTTACATTCGCGGACTGTAGATTACTGATACCCTTCCGCGTGACGGCTCTGCTAGAGTGTTTGTGTTGTTCCACGCTGCCGAAGGATTTGCACCATACATGTCCAGACAAACCGCCCACGCCCAGAAGTTGCTGCTGTTCAGCCTCACCGGGCAGAGACTGTTCGCCATCGGCACGCTGAAAATCCGCGAGATCCTTCCGTTTGCGCGCCTGACACGACTGCCACACAGCCACGCTGCGGTTCTGGGGACCATGTCGTTCCGCGGGGCGGCGGTGCCGGTCATCGATATGGCCGCGGCCGTGGGTGGCCGGGCGCTGACGGCGGAGGAGCTGACATCAGCATCCATCATCGTGACCGATATCCAGCGCCAGGAGATCGGGTTCGTGGTACGCAGCGTGAACAGGATTATCGAAGCGGACTGGAAAAACGTGAAGTCGCCCCCGGCCGCGCTGGGCGATCAGGCCTTCCTGACCGGATTGATTGACCTCGAAGGTGAGTTGATTCAACTGCTCGACGTGGAGCTGCTGCTTTCCAAAGTCTATCCCACTGCCGTGGACGCCGAAGCCGCGGCGTTGACCGATAGAGAGAGCGAAACCCTTCGAGCCCAGCGCATTCTGCTGGTTGACGATTCCCAGGTGGCCCGCAAGCAGCTGTCGGACGTCCTCGACAGCAAGGGCATTTCCTACGAAGTGACCACCAACGGACAGAACGCGTTGACGATGTTGCTGGAAGCGGACAGCAGCGGGCGTCCGGTGGACATACTGGTCAGCGACATCGAGATGCCGGGACTGGACGGCTATGAGCTGGCATTCACCATTCGCGACAACACCGCCCTCAAGCAGCCTTACATCATCCTGCACACCTCACTGAACAGTGAGATGAGCCTGAGCTATGCCAATCAGGTCGGCGCCAACGAGGCACTGACCAAATTCGATGCCAATGAACTGATGCAGGCGATGTTGCGGGGCGCAGCGCGTTAAAGTAGCCGACAAAGCCGTTCAGTTGGCACTGGCCTGATGAATCCGGCCATCGTAGTCCAGTGAGGTTTCCAGCGCGGCCGTGACCGCGCCGTTGCGTTCATAAATGTCGTCGCGCAATTGCAGGGTGCCGGCGTCGTCCACCCACGCCGTCCAGTATTCCAGGTGCACCGGTACCGGGTTTTCGAGATAGACCGTGGTCAGCTCGCGGGAGTCGAGCACGCGATTCAGCCGGCTGCGGGACCATCCGCTCTGGCT
>JAEPMM010000454.1 GCA_017643965.1 Marinobacter sp. | reverse complement strand
CGCCGGGCCATGCGCAGTCGCTGCTGGTTTTTGCCCAGGTCGTTGTCATCGCCTGCGATGGCGGCCGGTTGCGGGGGGGCAGTGGAGAGTGGGCTGGAGAGTGGGCTGGAAACCGGGGTGGAGACGGCAGCCGGGGGGACCGCTGCGGGGTCATCCAGCAGGGCAATCTGGCGGTCAATCTGATCCTGAAGCGTCCGCCATTTGGCCAGATCCAGTGAGTCCTTGCGCAGATCCTTGCGCAGTTCGTTCAGCAGGCGGTCGAGTTCCGCTGCCTGACCCTCGGAGGCCAGACTGGTACGGACTAGCATCCGCTGGAGAGTATTCTTCTCGGCTTCCCAGTGTTTTTGCCGTTGTTCTGCTGACTCAAGTTCCTGAAGGTACTTTTCCTTCCAGGACTGATCCGATGTCATTGGGCTCTCCCGACGATGAACGAACAGCTCGTTCAGGGTGTTTCTGGGGTTTGTTGTTGGTCATCCGATCCATTCCGTCGGCGCGCGCGCGGGTGGCTCTGGTCGTATACCCGGGCCAGATGCTGGAAATCAAGATGAGTATAGACCTGGGTGGTGGCGATGTCCGCATGGCCCAGCAGCTCCTGCACGGCCCGGAGGTCGCCGCTGGATTCCAGCAGATGACTGGCGAAGGAATGGCGGAGCATGTGCGGGTGCAGTCGTTGTTCGGCGCCCTTGGCCACACCCCAGCGGCCCAGCCGGGCCTGTATGCTGCGATTGCTGAGCCGCCCGCCGCGCTGGCTGACAAACAGGGCCCGCTGGGATTCCTCAGCCAGCCCCGGGCGTACTGCCAGCCAGCCAGACAGCGCCTGCAGGGCCTTGCGACCGACCGGTAACACGCGCTCCTTGCTGCCCTTACCCAGCACGCGGACTTCGCCGCCGCGGGCATCCACCGAGTCCAGATCCAGCCCCGACAATTCGGACAGACGCAACCCGCAGGAATACATCATTTCGAACATGCACAGGTCACGTACCTCCAGCGAATCATCGGGGCGGGCATCCAGCAGGTGGTTGAGCTGGTCTACATCCGCCACCCTGGGCAGGCGCCGCCCTGACTTCGGGGCGCGAATATCCAGCGCCGGATTGTCCCGCACCTGTTTTTCCCGCAGCAGGTACTGATAGAAGCGGCGAATGGCGGACAGGTGTCGGGCAATACTGCGGCCACCCAGGCCCTCGCGGCTGAGCCAGGCGACATAGCGCCGGACATCGTGGCCGCTGACGTCGTGCCAGGCAGACGCCTGACGGCCCTGCAACCAGGCACCAAAGCGCTGCAGATCGCGCTGGTAGCTGTCACAGGTGCGGGGCGAGTGGCGCTTTTCAGAGGCGAGGTGCACCAGAAACGCAGAAAGTGGAGCCGACAGGACGTCGGTCAGCTCCTCGGCGGCGCCAGACATCCCCACGCTCAGCGGGACTCGGCGATCACACCCGCCACCGGTGCGGTACCGGTGTGGCGTTGAACCATCGGCGGCAGCAGACGGCTGAGGGTGTCGCTGATGTAGGTGAGAAACAGGGAGCCCATGCTCTGATCAAAATACCCTGACTCGCAGCTGCCCACCGCAAACACACCCAGCAAGCCGGTCTCACCGCGCAGGGGCACCAGCGCCACCGAGGCGATGGGTTCCTCCCGGTCAGGAAACAGGAAGGCGCGCTCGGACTCACGGAACTGGCCGCACACGGCGCGGGCGCCGTCGAGGAGATTGCCAAGGCGCTCCTTGGCCTGCTCCGGCGACACCACGTGCAGGGCACCCTGGGAGGTCACTGGCAAATCGGCATCGGTGAACAACAGGAATGAGGCGGCGTCGAGCCCGAAGTCACCGCGGATGCTGTCATCAACAGCGGAGGCCATGTCGTTGAGGTTACGGGCCTCGATCACCTGCAGCAGCAGGCGTTTGCTTTTCTCAAACAGGCGATCGTTATGGCGGGCAATGGACACCAGTTCCACCAGCTCACGCCTCAGCGTGTCGCGCTGCTCCCGGAACAGATGCACCTGGCGCTCAACCAGGGAAATGGCTCGGCCGCTGTCGTGCGGCAGGGTCAGGCTGCGCAGGAGCTCATCCTGATCCACAAAAAAATCCGGGTGGGACCGCAGGTAATCCGCAACCTCTTCCCGGCTGAGCCCTCCGGCCTTCTGCTGGGCCGTTTGTTCTGTCATGCTGCTCTCCTGCTGTTCAGGACCTTGTTTTTAGCGGTCGGCTGCCTTTGCGACGCCGCCCCGGATTGTCTCCGGGCAGGCGAATCTGGCCTTCAAACACCGTCGCCGCAGGCCCTTCCATCATAACAGGGG
>JAEPMM010000407.1 GCA_017643965.1 Marinobacter sp. | reverse complement strand
GCGCTTTGGGGTGTCGGGAAACCGGGTCGTTGTAGAAAAGCAGGAGAAATTCGGCCCGATTTCACTTTGAAGGCAGACGCCGCCCGGCGTCGCAGGACGGCTGTGTCAGTCCCTTTGAAACCCTCAGGCCGTATTTTGGATAGGCGAGGACGGCCAGCCATCGCCGCAACCGGTTAATATGCGCCGTGAGTTCACCCGTAACTACGAAATGGATCGCACCGTCAGTTACATTCGCCAGGAGCTGGGCCGGGTGAAACGCCTGACCGTGGCACTGGCGGTGGATGACATGAAGGTGGTGGACCCGCAGACCGGCGAAGTCAGCTACGAGCCCTGGCCCGAGCAGGAGCTTCAGCGCCTCAATATGCTGGTGCGGGACGCCGTGGGCTATTCAGCGGCCCGGGGCGACAGCGTGACGGTAATGAACACGGCTTTTGCGGCCCAGGAGCAGATTGAATTCGAAAGCCCCGGCTTCTGGACGCAGCCCTGGTTCTGGGACCTGATGAAGCAGGTGCTGGCGGGGCTGGTCATTCTGGTACTGGTGCTGGGCCTGCTGCGCCCCACGCTCAAGAGCCTGTCAGGCGGTGGCCGCAACGATCGTCGCGACAGCAGTGATGAGGAAAACTACGGTGGCCTGGACCAGATCGAAGGTGGCGACGCCCTGCGCCAGGCCATGTCGTCTCAGGACGAACTGCTGTTGCCCGGTGCAACGGACAGCTATGATAGACAGTTGAATGCACTGAAAGGCCTGATCGCCGAGGACCCGGCCCGGGTGGCTCAGGTCATGCGCCAGTGGGTGAATGTCGATGACTGAAGAAACCAATCGTCCGGCGGAGGTTGCCCAGAAGGCACCGCAGAAACCGCAACGCAAGATTCCCCGGGTGGAGCAGGCAGCCATTCTGCTGATGTCGCTGGGTGAAACCGATGCGGCTGAAGTGCTCAAGCACATGGGGCCCAAAGAGGTGCAGCGCGTCGGCGTGGCCATGGCCCAGATGCGTGACGTCAGCAAAGACGACGTCACCTTCGTGCTCAACCAGTCTGTGGAAGCCGTCGGTGGCCAGACCGTCCTCGGCGTCGGCAACGACGACTACATTCGCAGCATGCTGACCCAGGCGCTGGGCGATGATAAGGCATCCAGCCTGATCGACCGCATTCTTATCGGTGGCAACACCACCGGTCTTGATACCCTGAAATGGATGGAGCCCCGCGCGGTCGGCGATATCATCCGTTACGAACACCCGCAGATCCAGGCCATCGTTATCTCTTACCTGGATCCGGATCAGGCCGCTGAGATTCTGGGCACTCTGGACGACAAGGTGCGTCTGGACGTGATGATGCGGGTGGCGTCACTGGAAAGTATCCAGCCACAGGCGCTGCAGGAGCTCAACAACATCCTCGAGAAGCAGTTCTCCGGGGGCTCGGCGGCTCAGACCAGCCGGATTGGCGGTGTCAAACGTGCCGCGGATATCATGAATTTCATGGATCGCAGCGTTGAAGGCGGGCTGATGGACTCGATCAAGGACATGGATCCGGATCTGGCGTCCACCATTGAGGATCTGATGTTTGTGTTCGATAATCTGAAGGATATCGACGATCGGGGCATTCAGGCGCTGCTGCGCGAGGTGTCTTCGGAAGTGCTCGTGGTCGCGTTGAAAGGCGCCGACGAAGGTGTGCAGGACAAGATCTTCAAGAACATGTCGAAACGGGCGGCCGAACTGCTGCAGGACGACCTGGAAGCCAAGGGGCCGGTGCGGGTCAGCGAAGTGGAGTCTGCCCAGAAAGACATTATTACCATTGCCCGCCGTATGGCCGAAGCCGGTGAAATCACCCTCGGTGGCGCCGGCGAAGAAATGATGTGATGAAAGACAGCGAGAAAAGCCTCAACCGCATTCCCAAGGAGCAGCTCACCGCTTATGAGCGTTGGGAGCTGCCGCTGCTGGATGCCCGTGGCAACGAAGTGGCACGGGAAGAGGAGCGGGACGTCAAACCACTGACCGCGCAGGATATCGAGGATATCCGCCAGGCCGCCCGGGAAGATGGCCACGCCGAGGGTCGCGATGCCGGTTATCAGGCTGGGTTCAACGAAGGTCTGGAGCAGGGCCACAAGGACGGCCACGAGGCCGGTTTTGCCGAGGGCCGCGCGGCGGGCGAGGCGGCCGGCCTGGAAGAAACCCGCAAGGAAACCGAATCCCGCATTGATCGGCTCGAACACCTGATGGGCGAGCTGTTGATACCGATCCGTCGCCATGAAGACGAACTGGAAACCGCGCTGATCAATCTCACCACGGTACTGGCCCGCACTGTGGTCTACCGGGAGCTGTCCATCGATTCCTCCCAGATTCAGCAGGTGGTGCGCAAGGCCATGGCCGCGTTGCCATCCACCCGTGAGAATGTGCGAATCCACGTTCACCCGGATGATGCCCAGTGGGTCAGGCAGGTGGCGGAGCGCTTCGAAGCCACCAGCGCGGTGGTCGAGGACGACACTATCCTTCCCGGTGGCTGCAAGCTGGAAACCCGCCACAGCCTGGTGGATTTCACCGTGGAAAAACGCTTCCAGAAAGCAGTGCAAAGTATGCTGGATCAGCAGCTGAATACCGAAGAGGCGTCCGACGGAGAGGGCCTCGACGTGATGATGGACGACCTTACGGATTTCCATCGGGACGTGCTCGGCAACAGCGATAGCGATACCAATACCAATACCACGGGCGAGGAAGAGGGCGAGGACGATGATCGGCAACCTGGCTGATCGACTCGACCGGTTGCAGGGGTTCCTGGACAAGGAGCCCGAGCCGGAGCTGTCCGGACGCCTGACCCGCATGGTGGGGCTGACCCTGGAATGTGTCGGTTGCCCCATGGTGGTGGGCGACCGCTGCGTGATTCAGGGCCAGGGTACCGGCAGCGTGGAAGCCGAAGTGGTCGGCTTCGAGGACGATCGGGTCTACCTGATGCCCCTGACGGCCATCGAGGGCTTGCGCCCGGGTGCGAGGGTGGTGCCCCTTTCCGCCGCCAGCCGCGTTCCGGTGGGGCCGCAGATGCTGGGCCGTGTGGTCAACGGCAGTGGCGAGCCGCTGGACGGCAAGGGCCCGCTGCAGACCGAGGCCCGGGTCTCCATTCATGGCGATAT
>JAEPMM010000224.1 GCA_017643965.1 Marinobacter sp. | reverse complement strand
GCGGTGGGCATGGAGCTGTGTCCGGAGCTGGGCATCACCATCCCGGTGGGCAAGGATTCCATGTCCATGAAGACCGTCTGGGAAGAGGAGAGTGGCGAACAGAAGAGCGTGACGTCACCCCTGTCCCTGATCATCAGCGGTTTTGCTCCGGTGACCGATGTGAGCGGCACATTGACGCCTCAGTTGATGACCGACGCCGGCGAAACGGACCTGATCCTGATCGACCTGGCCGCCGGCCAGAACCGTCTCGGTGGCTCCGCCCTGGCGCAGGTCTATCGTCATGTGGGTGCGGTCGCGCCCGATCTGGACGACCCGGAGGACATCAAGGCGTTCTTTGCGGTGATACAGGGCCTGAACGGTGACGGCAAGCTGTTGGCCTATCACGACCGCTCCGACGGCGGGCTTTTCGTAACGCTCGCTGAAATGAGTTTTGCCGGTCATACCGGGATTGACGTCAAACTGGATGGCCTCGCAGAGGACCCCTCGCAGTTTGCCCGCGAGTTGTTCAACGAAGAGCTTGGCGCGGTGATTCAGGTGAGGCGTGACGATACCGATTTCGTGCTGCAGCAGTTTTCGGCCGCCGGTCTGGGAGACCATACCTCGGTTGTCGGTTCGCTGCGGGATGACGACCGGATTCGTCTGAGTTTTGGCGGTTCCGCTGTGGTGGATGAACCCCGCGCTGAGCTTCAGCGCCTGTGGGCGGAGACCAGCTACCGGATTCAGGGGCTGCGCGATAACGCGGAGTGTGCCCAGGAAGAGTTCGATAACCTGCTGGATGTGGCGGATCCCGGCTTGAGTGTGGATCTCAGTTACGACATCAATGAAGACGTGGCGGCGCCGTTTATCAACTCCGGGGCCCGCCCGAAAGTGGCGGTGCTGCGGGAGCAGGGTGTGAACGGCCAGGTTGAGATGGCGGCCGCCTTTGATCGGGCCGGCTTCGAATCCGTTGACGTGCACATGAGTGATCTGCTCTCCGGCCGCGTCTCGCTGGAGGGTTTCAGCAGCCTGGTCGCCTGTGGCGGCTTTTCCTACGGTGACGTTCTGGGTGCAGGTGAGGGATGGGCGAAGTCGATCCTGTTCAGCGACCGTGTCCGAGATCAGTTCGCTACTTTCTTTAACCGGCAGGATACCCTGGCCCTGGGCGTCTGCAACGGCTGCCAGATGCTGTCGAACCTCCATGAGCTGATCCCGGGCAGTGAGGGTTGGCCGCGCTTTGTGCGTAACCAGTCCGAGCAGTTCGAAGCCCGCCTGGTGATGGCAGAGGTTCTTCCGTCACCCTCGGCCTTTATGGACGGGATGGCCGGCTCGAGGATGCCGATTGCGGTAGCGCACGGCGAGGGTCGTATCGAGTTTGCGGGCAGCAACTCAGCCGCGGCTCTGGAAGAGCATGAGCTGGTGGCGTTGCGCTACGTGGACAATCGTGGCCAGGCAACAGTACGTTACCCCTACAACCCCAATGGATCGGAAAACGGGATTACCGGTGTGACCACACGGGACGGTCGTGTCACGATCATGATGCCGCATCCTGAGCGGGTATTCCGCGCCGTTCAGCATTCCTGGCATCCGTCCGAGTGGCAGGAAGATGGCCCATGGATGAGAATGTTCCGGAACGCCCGTCGCTGGTTTGGCTGATACGCCGGTCCGGCTGACAGAGCCGGCCAGAGGGGTTGCGAATGCGCGATGCCCTCTGGCCGGTTTTTTTGTGGCTGCGAGCCTCAAAATTGTGCACATTTCAAGGGAAATATTTCTCCGAAATCGCTTTTTTGCCCTTGACTCGTTACTTTTATGCACACTCTTGGTGCCACGCTGTGCGATCAGTGAACAAAAGGCTGATTGTTGCTTCATGTTTTGTAGGACAGTTGTAAGATACTGAAAAATATAGATTTAATTCATTAGGTGAATTTGTCGCCAATTTAACGAAAGTGCAGTAATAGCAGGGGGTGAGGGCGTGTTCCCAAAAACTTTCCCCAGAGTTATCCACAGAATCTGTGGGTAAGTGGCTAAGCCCTTAATCTGTACAAAAAATGCTCGGTCGGGAAGGTGACGGAGTGTTCAATTGGAGCGAGTGTCATGTACAAAATCTGTTACTTCGTCCCCGAGTCTCACCTGGAGGAAACCAAGTCGGCACTGTTCGGGGCAGGGGCCGGTCGCATCGGTGATTATGATTGCTGTGCCTGGCAAAGTCTTGGGCAAGGGCAGTTCCGCCCACTGGCGGGCAGCCAGCCATTTATCGGCCAGCAGGGTCAGGTGGAGAAGGTGAGCGAGTACAAGGTCGAACTGGTGTGTGACGACGGGGTGATCCGGCAGGCGATCGAAGCCTTCAAAAAGGCTCATCCCTATGAAGAGCCTGCGTATGAAGTCTATCGCCTTGAAGTGCTCTAGGCCGGTTTATTTACGCGCAGCCATGGAATAGCGAATGTCCGTCACGTGAACCTGAAACGCCTCGCTTTTCAGATCTTCGAGGAACAGTTCCAGGGTCTTGCGCACTGTCGGGAAAGACAGTTCGTCCCAGGGGATGTTATCCAGATCGAACAGGCGGGTTTCCAGGGATTCCTCGCCGGCACCGAACTGGCCGTCGATCAGCGTTGCCCGGTAGAACATGTGCACTTGATTGATATGAGGTACGTCGATAATGCTGTAGAGCCCGTCGATGTTGACCTCCGCCAGGGCTTCCTCGCGGGTTTCGCGGGCAGCTGCCTCAATCGTTGTTTCGGCGTTTTCCATAAAGCCTGCCGGCAGGGTCCAGTAGCCGTACCTCGGCTCGATGGCGCGGCGGCAAAGCAGGATCTGGTTGTTCCAGACCGGAACGGTGCCCGCAACAATGCGAGGGTTCTGGTAATGTATGGTGTCGCAACTGAGGCACACATAACGGTGCCGATTGTCACCCTGCGGGATTCGCTGCTCTACCGGGTGGCCGCATGTGCTGCAGTATTTCATGGCTTTCACCGTATACTTGTAAAATGTGTGGTAGCAAGTTTAACGATCTGCGCTGCCGCTGTCTCACTCAAACGACGGTCGTAGTTGGAGCAGGGCTTTGCACAACCTTCTGAAAGAACGACTCTCGGGTTACGCGCCCCGACAACTGGCGCTGGATTATCCGGAAGCCGGGATTCTCGTGCCGGTGACGGATGACCACCACAATCCCGAAATGGTGTTTACCCTGAGGTCGTCGAACCTGAATACCCATCGCGGTCAGGTTGCGTTCCCGGGCGGTAAGCGGGACCTGACCGATACCTCGCTGGCGGCGACAGCGTTGCGTGAAACTCACGAGGAAATCGGGTTGCCGCCTGAGCAGGTGCAGATCGTCGCGCCCCTGAGCCAGGTCATGTCCCGTTACGGGATACTGGTAACACCTTACGTTGGGGTGATACCCCACGATCACCCATTGCAGGCGAACCCCTTCGAAATCGAGAGTATTTTCAAAGTACCTCTGGAATTCTTCCTGGAGGACCGGCGTGAGCGCACCGACGCCCTCGACTTCCTGAACCACACGTTTTATGTTCCGTGCTACCGCTGGGAGCGGTATCAGATATGGGGCCTGTCTGCCGTGGTTCTGGTTGATTTCCTGAACGCTGTGTACGATGCCGGCATTGACCTTCTGGAGCCTCCAGTCACCAACACATCCCGAACAGGAGCCTGATATGTATTACGCGCTTGGCGATCGCAAACCCGAGTTGCAGGGCGACGGCCACTTTGTCGCGCACAACGCCAGTGTGATTGGCAGTGTGCGTTTGCTTGAGAGAGCCAGTGTCTGGTTCAACGTGGTGATCCGCGGTGACAACGAATGGATCACCATCGGCCCGGAATCCAACGTTCAGGATGGCTCGGTGCTCCATACCGACCCGGGCATCCCCCTGACACTGGGGCGCGGCGTCACCGTTGGCCACAAGGCGATGCTCCACGGCTGTCAGATCGGCGACTATTCGCTGGTTGGCATCAATGCGGTCATTCTTAACGGTGCAAAGATTGGCAAGCACTGCCTGATCGGTGCTAATACCCTGATCCCTGAGGGCATGGAAGTGCCGGATGGGTCGATGGTTGTGGGCTCGCCTGGCAGGATCAAGCGGGAATTGAACGAAAACCAGAAAAAGATGCTCGAGCTCAGTGCGGCGCATTATGTCCAGAACGCTGAACGGTATCTTGGCCAACTGACACCCTGCGAGCTCTGATCATGAAGGTAGCTGACAAAGTAAGGTCGCCCTGCGTCAGCGTTTGCGCATTGGACGCGAACGATATGTGCATCGGTTGTCACCGCACCGGCGACGAAATCATGCACTGGACCCGAATGACCAATGAGGAACGTCGGGAAGTGTTGAAGAAGGTTGCCAGGCGCGAAGAGAAAGTCGCGCTGTAAAACGTATTGCTACAGGAATCCAAGGTTATGTCTGAAACCGTGCGCATCGGTACGCCGCTCAAAACGGGCGCGTTCAAAGTTCTGTTCTGTGGCTCGGGTGAGTTGGGTAAAGAGGTTGTTATCGAGCTCCAGCGGCTGGGTGTGGAAGTGATCGCTGTTGATCGGTACGCCAATGCGCCGGCCATGCAGGTGGCCCATCGCAGTCATGTTGTGGATATGCTTGATGGCCAGGCCCTGCGCGCGGTGATCGAGCAGGAGCGTCCCAATCTCATCGTTCCAGAGATCGAAGCCATTGCCACACCTGAACTGGTGGCCCTCGAGCAGGAAGGGTATCGCGTGATCCCCACGGCTCGCGCAGTCAACCTGACCATGAACCGGGAAGGCATTCGTCGGCTGGCGGCAGAGGAGCTGGGCCTGCCTACGTCTCCGTACCGATTCGCTGAAACCCGTGAGGATTATCTGGCGGCTATAAAGGAAGTCGGTATTCCTTTGGTGGTAAAGCCGGTGATGAGCTCTTCCGGCAAAGGGCAAAGCACAGTTCAGTCAGAAAGTGACGTAGAGGCTGCATGGGAGTACGCCCAGACCGGGGGTCGTGCTGGCAAGGGCAGGGTGATCGTTGAGGGGTTTGTGGATTTCGATTATGAAATTACCTTGCTCACCGTCAAGCATCGTGACGGCATTTCATTCTGTGATCCGATCGGGCACCGGCAGGAAGACGGTGATTATCGCGAATCCTGGCAGCCTCAGGCCATGAGTGAACAGGCGCTGGCGCGTTCCCGTGAGATTGCCGAGGCAGTGGCCAGCAACCTGGGTGGGTATGGCGTTTACGGAGTAGAGCTTTTCGTCAAAGGCGACGAGGTGTGGTTCTCGGAAGTCTCTCCCCGGCCTCACGATACCGGGCTGGTTACCCTGGTTTCTCAGGATCTGTCGGAGTTTGCCCTGCACGCCCGCGCCATTCTCGGCTTGCCGATTCCCGCTATCCGTCAGTTGGGCGCATCCGCCTCTGCGGTCATTCTCCCTGAGGGTAAGTCGGCGGACGTCTCCTACTATGGGTTGGAAGAGGCCTTGGTGGTGCCTGACACGCAGTTAAGGTTATTCGGCAAACCGGAACTGCACGGGCGCCGTCGCATGGGTGTGGCGCTGGCCAAAGGGGAGAGCATCGAGCAGGCAAGGGAAACCGCCAGGCGCTCAGCGGCAGCGGTCAAAATCGACCTGTAAGGCGGTTTTTTGGCGGATCCTGAAAAAGTTTTTGATGGAACCGTTGACACCTTCGGGCAGGTCTGTAGAATGCGCGTCTCCTTCGAGGGGCAGGCCGGTTAGGCGGCTCCGGATTCGAAGGGCAACTGTTTGAAAGTGTTGAAGAAAACGAGTTTTGAAATTCTTCAGATAAACGGTTGACAAGGCGGCGGAACGATGTAGAATACGCCACCTTGATTGAGCAACAGCTCAAACGCTCTTTAAAAAGTTAACCAAGTAAT
>JAEPMM010000299.1 GCA_017643965.1 Marinobacter sp. | reverse complement strand
TGGGACGTGGGTAGCTCAGTTCGCCGGCGTCACAGAACACCGTTGGATGTACAGCCACCATCAGGCTGCCCTGGTAGTTCCTCTGGGGAGGCCGGAGCGTAACGGGAGCGATCTGCTCCTGGTCTATTACAGGCACCACGACTTTTTCGTCGCCATGAAGTTCCAATGCCAGAGACCGTCGCGAGGTTGCTTCTACATGGCCGGCCAGAATGGGGCCCATTCGTCCGTGGTGATCGGCACAGGGTTTCATTGGTTCTGGAGAAGGACTCTCCGTTTCGTGATCCACCAAACAATAATGGTGCCCGTTCAGGGAGTCCTCCCCAACCAGTTCCAGCCAAAAGGTGCGGGATGGTGTGCAAGGGGGTGCCTTAATGGCTGACATTGCTAAAGTCCTTTTTTATGTAATCCGTGGAATTCCCGTTCCGCGTGTTGCCACAATGCGTCTAGCTCAGCATCCGATTCTGGGCAAACATGGCCCGCAGACCATAGTTCACGAATGATTCGGATTCGATGGCTTGGCGTGTGTTGAAGATTATTCGCGGTTGCCATGCATCGGGGCCAACCACTGACCCACGTCAACAGCCTTTCAAAGGATCTTGGCTGATGAGCATGCAACCCCTCCATTTCTGTGCTGACTCCCTTTGCGCTCGACCAATGCGCGTCTTCCCCGCGATTAGTGGCCCAGATCAGCATATCTCCCTCGCCGATAAGTCCGCCGAGTGCATCGGGTAGGCAGGTATTCATAACTTCGAGAAAACGCCCATCATACGGCCGCACAAAACAAGGGCCGTATGTTTCGAAATGGATCATCAGGCTTTGGCGAATACCCGCCAGTGCTGAATCCTGCTCACGCCCTGACACCAGGATGGCTAATGCCTCATCAGCCCCCCACTGGGATACGGCACGCTGAAAAAGCGCACTATTGGGGGTTGTCTTAACAACAATTGGACCGGCGTCCTTATGCTGGTCAAAAGGCGTTTCGTCGAATAGCCAGAACCAATCCGGATTGTCATCCAGGGCATAAATCTGCCTGAGCACATCCTCTTCGTCGTATCGCGCGGCGTCAACGATTAGCAGGCAGCGCTTCCGGGATGACACCTGCCAGTCGTTAAGCGCCCGCTCCAGATCAGTTAACGACGTCGGTTCATCCAACACAGGGGCAGTCGACAACATCACAGGTTCCATCCATTTTCTTCTGACACATTTGCTGTGCTGGTGTTCGATCAGACGCGGCCGTCAAGATCGCATTACGGCTGATTGGCGAGGCACTGGCATTTGCCCGCTCGTCAACATTTGCAATCTGCACAGGCGCCACAGCCCCACCATTCTTCTCCACCAACCCCGGCATTTCCGGCACCCTCACCTTCTGACCACTGCCCTTACCCGGCGCACCACCCGCGTTCATCTTGATCGCCGCGCCGCCCATGGCCACGCCGCTGGGGTCGATCTTCACGAAGCTGCCGCCGGCTTTGAGGGTGATTTCGGCGCCTGCTTCGATCACGGCTTTCTGGCCGGCCTTGATGTGCAGCTCGGTGCCGGAATCGCTGAGCCAGGCGGTGCCGGCTTTCAGGTGCAGGGTGCCGGTGACATTGAAGCTGTGGTCCTTGCCGGTTTGCTCGCGTTTTTCGCCGTCCACGGTGTTGTGGTCGTTGCCCTTGATGTGGCTGAAACCATTGGTCTCCACCGTGCGGTGGCTGTCGTTTCTGATGACCTCCGTGCGGTTGTTTTCGGTCAGCAGGTCCAGGTCTTTCTGGGCATGGATGTAGATCTGTTCTTTGTCGGCTTCGTCTTCAAACCGCAGTTCGTTGCTGCCCTCGCCTTTGTGGGTCTGGGTTTTTAATGTGGTGCGGGTTTTGTGTTCCGGCAACGCATACGGCGGTGTGTTGGTGGCGTGGTAGGTGCGGCCGGTGATGATGGGCTGATCCGGATCGCCGTCCAGGAAGCTGACGATGACTTCGTGGCCAATTCTGGGCAGCGCCGTAAAGCCGTATTGGCCACCGGCCCAGCCCTGGCTGACTCGTAGCCAGGCGCTGCTGTGTTCGTCATTCTTACTGTATCGGTCCCAGGGGAACTGCACTTTGACGCGGCCGTGTTCGTCGCAGTGGATCTCTTCACCCTCGGGGCCGGTGACGATGGCCATCTGCGGGCCGTCCATCAATGGGCGATGGGCGATCTGCGGGCGCCAGTTGCGGTCCGCGGGCACGGCGACAAAGCGGTTGCTGTAGCTGGTGGGATCCGAACCGCCCTCCTCTTCCAGGGCTTGAGGCTGTTTGCCGGTGTGGACAATGCCAGCCAGCAGCCATTCCCGGTTCAGGCGTTCACTGTCGTGGTCGGTGAGGGTGACTTTGGCACCGGGGGTGAAATCGGCGCGGTTGCTTTCACCGCTGGCGGTGCTGGCGTCGTTTCGCAGGGCATCCAGTCTCGCTTCGGTAAAGGGCTGGCCACTGGCGTCGGCCTTGAAGCGGCCGGGGTATTGATAGCTCTGGTAGTCCTCGCGGTGATTGAGGACTGCACCGGCATTTTCGTGCATCAGCGCGTAAGCGGGGTTCTTGAAGGTATAGTCCTTCATGGCGACGGAGCTGGTGCGGACCCGCTCCTGGTAAGCGAAGCGGAATACGCAGGGGGTTTTGGCGCTACCGCCGGCTTTGGCGTTGTATTCCACGGGGGCCAGCTTCGGGGCGTCGCCGTGGTGGTCGGCGAGGATCAGCGCGGGTTGTTCGCTGCCGTCCACCGAGCCGTGCTGGTAGCGATAGTGCCAGCCTTCCTCGGCGGCCAGGCGCTCGACAAAGGCCAGGTCGCTCTCCCGGTGCTGGACGCAGTATTCCCGCTCTTCGGGAGTTCGCTTGAGATCAAACACGGTGTCGACGATGCCGCGCTCTTCCAGCAGGGTGCGTACGATCGCGTCGGTGGTCTGGGTCTGAAAAATGCGGCTGTTGTGCATCAGGCCCAGGCGCCACAGGGCGGGCTGGAAGACGACGTCGTAGCGGGTGCGGCGGTGGCCGCTGTCGCCGCGGGCGAATTCGTTAGCCACGCCGGTGAAGCGCCGTAACGGGACGCCGTCCTGCCACACCACCAGGTCCACGGTCTGTTCCAGCACATCGGCGGCGGCAACCGAGGGATCGGTGCTGGCCAGCTCCAGCGTACCGCTGAACAGGTCGGACAGGTGTTCCGTCAGCTGGAAGCCGACAACGGAAAAGTGATCAGAGGAAAATTCGCCAATGGTGGCGGTGAACTGCAGTCCGCTTGCCTGGGGCATGTCTTCGGTCCCTGAAGAATGTAGTGCGTCAAAAACTCAAGCTGATGGCCGCCCGGCACCATCCTGTGCAGGGCGGCCGACAGTTTAATACAGACTGCGTGGTATCTGATACCCCGCGAGGAGTTCCTGTGTGAACGGGTTGGTATTACTGGCGGCGTGCAGCCGGTATCGCATCTGGCCGTCGTCCAGTTCGAATTTTACATCCACCGAGCTGCTGCTGACGCCGGTAATGTCGGCCTTGTCCAGCAAGCGGAACAGCGCCCAAGGACCGTTTTCCGACAGGCTGCGGGGTGAGCGGTTGACTTGGGTCGGCACCAGAGTGATACGGCTCTCCACGCTGTCACGCAGGGTGTTCGGCCACACCAGCGGGATGCTCTGGCGCGGGCCGTGGCTGAACTCCACCAACTGGCCATCCACGTTCACCACACTGCGGCGCTTGTTGGAGGACAGGTTCAGGGGTTCCAGCGCAAATTCCACGTCCAGCGAGCCACTGCGGGTGAAGTAGGCGCGGCGAATGTCCTCGGCTTTTGCCAGTGCTGCTTTGACATCGTTGCGCACCAGGCCGGCACGGCGCGATCCGCCCAGATGCTCGGGGTGATCTTCCAGGAACAGCTTGAGGTTGTCGGTGTAGAAGGTATCCAGCACACCCTCTGGCGCGAAGAAGAGTTCGAAGTCCTGCAGCGCAGCATCCCGCCCGGCGGCCGGGTTGAACGGATAATGCCGGGCCAGCGCCTGCTGGAAGGGCTGGTAAACCTCCCGGTACCACTGGCGCTCCAGTTGCGCCACGGCCTGGTCCAGCACCACCCGCCAGCTCTCCGCGGCCAGCTTGTCCAGCATACGATCCAGCGGCGCCGGCTGGTTGTCCGCCAGCCTTTGCAGGGTGAAGATCGGATCCGCGCCCTGCAGCCCCATGCGGGCACGGGCCGCCTGTAATGCGGCCTTGCCACGATCCGGCGCCTCCTGAATGCCGCGCATGTACTCGTGCAAATCCCCCAGCACCACCATCAATTGCTCCAGATCGCTGGGGTTGTCACCCTGCTTTCGATCCAGCTGATTGAACTCGGCGAACTGGCGATCAATCTCCTGAACCATGGCGAAGTGGGACGACTGCTCCAGCACTTTGCGGGCGGCCTTCGCACTTGCGCTCGCGGCCTCACTGTCACCGTCAAGGTCGCTACTGTCGGGCACCAGGCGGGTGTGATGGGTAACCTGCCCCAGCACATGCTGCAGCGGCTGGTGATCGCTGGTCAGGCTCTCGAGAACCCGCCCCCCGTGGTTGCAGTCGGCAACACTCTGTACG
>JAEPMM010000164.1 GCA_017643965.1 Marinobacter sp. | reverse complement strand
GGGGTTCGTACACTTCCTGCATCAGCTCCATGCCGCCACCGTGGTAGAACCAGGCGTACTGTTCCATGGCGTTCATGCCGAAGGGCATGCTGGTGAAAAACAGGGTCTCCGGAACCTTGCCTTTCCAGTAGTAGGAGGCAGAGTGGCCCATGTCGTACTGACCGGCCTTGACCATGTCAAACACGCCGAGCGGGGCCTTGTGCTTGTTGGCGGAATCAATGCGGACCTTGAGACGGCCATCGGACATGGTTTCAACAGTTTCTGCGAAGCGCTTGGTGGTGTCGCCGAAGATCGGGAAATTCGGCCCCCAGGTTTCAGCGAGACGCAGGGTAAAGGTGTCTTGGGCGAGCACTGGTGCTGAGGCAAGGGTAGTTGCAACGGCGAGCACAGCGGCGGAAAGAACAGAACGGATCTTCATTGCTCTTCTATCCTCTGGTTTGTTTTTTTGTCTTTTTTGAATGATTCGGGCGTGGCCCGACAGGCGTTACTTGCTTGTAATTCTAGTTCAAGGTATCAGCAATTGTTAGCAAACGGAACGGAAAACAGGCACCTCTACGACCTAGGTCTTAGTCTTTGCGGGGGCCCTTTTCCGGCACGTCAGGGCAGTGTTCTGACCGGCAAAGGAGCCGGTTGGTCGATGGCCCGGTGGCGGAGTTTGCGGAACCATGACAGGGCCGGCTTTTCGATGGCGTAATGGATGGCGGCCGCCAGGGTCAGCGCCAGCGCCAGCGCAAGAGTGACACCGGCCCAGCCCGGCAGGCCAGCCTGGTAGCTCCAGCCGATAACGCCGTAGCCGATGTTCTGGTGCACCAGATACAGTGCATAGGACAGGCGGCCAAGCCAGAGCAGAGGCGGGTTGGCGAGGCCATTGAGGTGGCCGGCCACGGCCAGCGCGAACACGCCATAGCAGCCGACCACGAACAGACTGAACGGGGCTTTGTAGGCAATCAGGGCGTGACCCACCGCCACTGCCAGCAGCGCCAGATCCGCCACCGCCGGGCGGCCGTGCCGGTGCCAGCGGAACATCAGCATGCCACTGACGAACAGCGGGGCATACTTCACGAACAACAGGTCCTTGACCAGAAATTCCAGGGCATCCGGAATGTCGCGCCACCACAGCACACCGGCATAGCTGACAACCATCCAGGCCCACAAGGCCAGCCGCAATTGCTGCCACTGCTTCAGCCCATAAAACAGCAGCGCAATCCAGCAGTAAAAAGTGGCTTCGATCACCAGGCTCCAGTAAGCGCCGTCCACATGGGGGAACTCCAGATACTCGTGCAGCAGGGTGGTGTTCATCAGCGCACTGCCAAAGCTGACAGCGCGGTCCGCCGGTCCCATCAGGTGAACCGCCAGGAAGGTCAGCACAATACCCGCCCACAGTGCCGGCAGCAGCCGGAAAGCGCGGGCCAGCCCGAACCAGCCTGCAGAGCGTGTGCGCTCCAGGGTCATGAAGATGACAAAGCCGCTGAGGATGAAAAACAGGTGCACACCGTAGCGGCCGTAATCCAGCACCGACCACGGCGTGAAGGTGTGACCATAAAGCTGGTCGTAATAGGGCAGATAATGAAACAGCACAACGACCAGGGCGGCGATGCCCCGCAGTGCGTCCAGTGCAGACAGGCGTTGTGAGGATTCAGCCATGATCGCGATTCCGTGCAGGTTCAGGCTATAGTAGCCTGCTTTGAGGTATTGCTGAACCGGCCTACTATACCGTTGCCTTGCGGCCGGCTTAAGATGCGGTAACGTGCAAGCGACGGGCCCATATCCGCCCGCTAACAGGAGGGAGCCATGACAGTAGAGCTTGGAATCATCGAGGGCTTCTACGGGCCGTTGTGGAGCTGGCCGGAGCGTAAACAGCTGGTGCAGGCCCTGGAGCCCCATGGCTACCGGTTCTACCTGTACGCACCCAAGGCCGACGCCTACCTGCGCCGGCGCTGGGATGAGCCCCACCCCCAGGAAACCGCGACGCAGCTGGCCGATTTTGCCCGCTTCTGCCGCAAGCACGGCGTGCGTTTCGGTGTCGGCCTGAGTCCGTTCGAGGTGTTCAACGATTTCAACGATCGGGCAAAAAAAGCGCTGGCATCGAAGCTGGCCTTCCTGGACGAAATCGGCGTGCAGGAGCTGGCCATCCTGTTTGACGACATGCGCAGCGACACCCCGGACCTCGCCGCCCGCCAGGCGGACATCGTGCATTGGGTGCGGCAGCGAACCGCTGCCGCACAGTTGTCGATCTGCCCCAGTTACTACTCCGACGACCCGGTGCTGGACCGGGTCTTCGGTGAGCGCCCCAGTGATTACCTCACCACCCTGGGCGGTCTGCTGGATCCCGCCGTCAGGGTGTTCTGGACCGGGGAGGAGGTCTGCGCGCGGGAAGTGACACCGGGCCACCTGAAGCGCGTCGGTAAGGCGCTGGGTCGTAAGCCGCTGCTGTGGGATAACTACCCGGTCAACGACGGTGACCGCATGTCCCGCCATCTTCACCTGCGCGGGTTCACCGGCCGGCCTGCCAATAACGCAGCCTGGCTCGCTGGCCATGCCATCAACCCCGCCCTGCAGCCAACCCTGACCGCGATACCCGCCATCACGCTGGCCGAAAGCTATCGCCAGGGCCCGGACTACCAGTACGGCCAGGCTTTCCGCCATGCCGCCCGGGAAATCCTCGGGGCGGATCTTGCCGACCAGGTGCTGGCGGATTTACTCACGCTTCAGGATGCCGGCCTTCACCGTATCAGCGACGACAAAAAGCAGGCGCTGTTAACCACCTATCGGGGTTACCCCCACGCCGGTGCCGGAGAAATCTGCCGCTGGCTGTGTGGTGACTATCAGGTAACCGACGAGATGGTTCAGACCCAGTGATCAGGCTTCGTACCCTGCTGCTGACCACGGTGGCCATGATTGCCTTTGCCGGCAACTCCCTGCTGTGTCGGGCTGCGTTGCGCGATACCGACATCGATGCGGCAACGTTCACCTCGGTGCGCCTGGTGGCCGGGGCGCTCACCCTCTGGCTCATTGTGGTGCTGCGGGGCGGTCGCCAACCTCTGGCCTCCGGTTCCTGGGGATCCGCTCTGGCACTGTTCGGTTACGCCGCGGCGTTTTCATTTGCCTACGGTGGTTTGTCCGCGGCCATGGGCGCCTTGCTGCTGTTCGGAGCCGTGCAGGCCACCATGATCGGCATCGGGATCTGGCGCGGTAACCGCCCGGGTGTGATGCAGTGGGGCGGTTTCATGGTGGCGTTCGCCGGGCTGATCGGGCTGCTGCTGCCGGGCTTGTCAGCGCCTCCGGTGGGCAGTGCCCTGCTGATGATCACCGCCGGCATGGCCTGGGGCGTGTATTCCCTGCGCGCCAAGGGGGCCGGGGAGCCGACCGCGGTCACCACGGGCAATTTCATTCGCTCGGTGCCCCTGGCGCTGGTGCTGAGCCTGATCATGCTCACGCGGGCGCAGGTGGATGCCCCCGGTCTGATTTACGCCGTGGCTTCCGGCGCGGTCACCTCAGGCATGGGGTATGCCATCTGGTACATGGCATTGCCGCTGTTACAGGCCACCTCGGCGGCCACGGTTCAGCTCAGTGTGCCGGTGATTGCGGCCATTGGTGGTGTGCTGTTACTGGGCGAACCGCTGACCGTGCGCCTGTTGGTGGCCGGTGTGGCCATTCTCGGGGGCATTGCCATCGTTATCCGGGCCGGGCAGCAGAAAACCGCCTGAGAGAGGGTTGCAGCCGAAATCAGTCGCAGCGGACATCGGCCGCGTTGCGGAACTGCTGCATCATGGCCTCCCGGTGGCGCTCCTGATCCTTGTACTCATCGGGCAGCGGCTGCAGGTAATACAGAAAATCCCCTTTGCTCCCGTTGGTCCGGGTCAGTTCCGCCAGCGAGTCACCATTCTGCCAGAACACCGGGCTGATCACGGCGACGTTCAGGTCGGGCCGCCGGGTTTCCAGTACCGCCACCATGCCCAGCCGCTCTTCCGCATGAAAGGTGCCGGTGACATGAATTACCTGATGCCCCGGATACGCGTCCAGCGCCCGAATGACCTGCGCGGCCATGGTGTTGTCCCGCAGCAGCTGGGCACGGTAGGTGTTTTTCATGCGCGTGCTGATGTCCGCACTGCCGTGGCCTGAGGCCATCGTTGCAAAAAATTTTTCGCGGTACGCCGGGGTGTCGATAAAGGCGTCCCGGGGCAGTCGCCGGCGTTCGGTCGTAGTGAGTTGTTGCAGGTAATCCACTCCCTGACGGCCAACGCAGCGCACGGTGTGTGCCGGTGCATTGGCGGCCAGCACCGGCAGGCCGTGGTTTCTGGCGAATTCCACCAGTGGCCGGTAGGAGGCCTTGTAGTTTGGCCAGGCGTCGGTGTCAGCGATCAGTTCCGATTCGCCGGTGTCGCCGGCCAGGTAGCGATCCAGTTCCCCCTGATCATCCAGGGTAAACTGCTCCATGGTCAGCACCTGTTGCGGGCGTTGCTGATAAAGAGCGGATTGCAGCAGGGACTGCAGCAGGTGCGCGCCATGGTGGCCATGGTATTCACCGACCACCACCACGTCGGCTTCCGCCAGTTCTCCAGCGAGCTGATTAATGGACAGCCGGGCCCCTCGATGATCCGTCAGTACCGCATCGTACTGGGTCTGGGGCGGCAGCACCGAGGTCTGCGGGGCCGAGCCCTGGGTGGCGCAACCGGCAAGGGTCAGGCAGGCGAGAAGTGCGAGAATGCAGTAATAGGATGTCATGTCTTGTTATACGCCCCTGGCTGGAAATGGGTCGTTAGCCTTCCGATGGTGGTGCTCCATAAAGCCTGACGTTGCAACCGGATACCCCTCACATAGGCCAGTGTAGCTGCAGATTGCCACCCCCGAATCCGAACTTGTGCAGGTAGAACGTGGGATTCAGGGTGAGTACAGCGCCGTCCTGTGCCGAGAGAACGGTTTTGAACGGCAGGGTCAGTTTGCCGGTAAACCCGTTTTCTTCTCGATCCCGGTTGCGCAGGTAGTGCTCGTCAATGTCCGGCTTGCTCAGGTACACGCCGGGGCTCAGGGTGGTGCGAGCAGACAGGGGCAGGGTCAGGTCGGTATAAAGGGTGGGTTCCCGCCGGTTCACCGTGCCCACGTCGTTGAGTGCCCGACCGAAAAAGCCGTCCTCTTCGAGGCTCAGATAGTACAGACCCAGCCGGGGCCGAAACCGGCGTTGGGTGTCGGTAACGCTGGCGTCGAATTTGACATGGTCGCGCTCGAAGTCGGCCTGCCCCGCCACGGTCTCACCGCCGAGCTGATAGTGCCGTCGTGTGACCTCGCCGCTGATCTCAACCTGCCAGAGCCAGTTCTCCGTGGCGCGGCGGTGGTGGACGGCAGCGTTCAGGCTCTCGCTCTCGACCACCAGGTTTTCCGTGCGGCTGTTGAGCTCGGAGGGGGGCGAAACGTTGATGGACACCAGGGTGCCTGCAGCCGGGGCGGAGGCTTCCGTGCCGAGGTGCCACTGGACGAAAAAACTCTGGGGTTTGCGGATGAACTCGTCACCGGAATCGGTCTTGTTATTGAAATAGGCGTCCGGGAGTATCCAACTGGCGTGCACCCAGTGGTTGCGGTCCAGGTAATGGCGGACACTGAAGTACACATCAGACTGCGCTTTGTCGGAGAACACATCGCCTTGCAGCCAGAGTTCGGTATTATCCGTCAGATTGTGCCGGAACCCCACCAGCTGGCGCTGGTAGGCGCCGTCCAGGTCTTCGCTACGCTGAATGTCGAGCAGAAAACCCTGGTGGTCATCGTTGAAACCGAAATCCTGCTGGAAGCGGAAGTCGAAGTAGAGACGGCGGCTGCTCACGCTGCCACCGGTGCCGCGGATACCGTTGTCGGTGGGGCCGGGAAGGGCTTCGCTGTGACGAAACGTCAGCAGGTGCAGAAAGCGTTCCGTGTTGTAGGTCTCATCGCGACCCTCGACAACCGCTTCCTGGCGCCAGGGTTGCGGCAGGTGCGGGCTGGCGGCACAGAGCGCGGGCGAGATGCCCAGCAGCAATGCCAGCGCGCCCGTGATCTGTGCATGGTGATTCGGAGGTAGCCTGTTCATGATGTACAGGGCCTTAATCAACGTTATTGCGCTATGCTACGGCTATTTCGTAGCGAAGAGCAAAGGGAAGCCGAATGTTGCCATTCAGGGTCATTGACCGCGTGAAATTTGTTGTGGAACGCCAGTTGGTCAAAGGGGCGGGTTTCCAGTTGCTGGTGGTGGGCGTTTTCATCGGGCTGATTTCGCTGGTGGGCGGTTTGCTGGTGCTGCCCCAGGACGCGACTTTCGATGGCATCGGTTCGGCCATCTGGTGGGCGTTTCTGCGGCTGACCGATCCCGGCTACCTGGGCGATGACGTCGGCACCTGGCAGCGGTTTGTGTCAACGCTGCTGACCATCAGCGGCTATGTGGTGTTCATGGGCACGCTGGTGGCGATCCTGACCCGCTGGTTGATTGCCAAAATGGGCGATCTGGAGCGCGGCCTGACGCCGGTCACCCTGAAAAACCACATTGTTGTGCTGGGGTGGTCCAGCCAGACCCTGCCGTTGCTGTCGGAGTTGCTGGGATCCTCGGGCCGCATGCGACGGTTTCTGGAAAAACACGATACCCAGCGGCTCAACCTGGTGGTGTTGTCGGAACACGCGTCGGCAGCACAGGTGCATGAGCTGCGCACCGAGCCGGGGATTGGGCGCAAGGCCAGGCAGATCATTCTGCGCTCGGGCATGGCGATCCAGCCCGATGCACTGCACCGGGTGGCCTGTCTGGATGCGGCAGCGGTGATTGTGCCCAGTGCCGCGCATGAGGCAGGTACCCTGTTGACCTCGGACGTGGAAACGGTCAAGGCGCTGCTGTCCATCGCTGCCCAGGCAAGGCACCTGAACGCGCCCCTGCCGTTCGTGGTGGCGGAAATGCAGGACATTCGCAATCACCCGGTGATTGAACGGGCGTATCCGGGCGAGGTGGAAGTGGTTGGCGGTGACGCCACCATCAGCCGGCTGATGGTGCAGAATGTGCTGCATCCGGGGTTGTCGGAAATCTATAACGAATTGCTGACCGCCGGTGAGGGCAATGAAATCTACATCCGTGGCGGCGAGCGTCTGGCAGGGATGACTCTGGGGGAGCTGTCCACGCAGCGGCCCCAGGCCATCGTGCTGGGCATCCTGAAACCCGAGGGCAAAGGCTGGAACGTCAACCTGATCGCGCCGACCGACACGCCGATCGAGAGCCGGGACCGGG
>JAEPMM010000104.1 GCA_017643965.1 Marinobacter sp. | reverse complement strand
GCAATCGGTCACCGGCTATGGGGAAAAACTGCTGGCGGACGTGGAGGCGTTCAACCTTGATGCGGTAAACAGTGCGCTGGAAGCCTTCCCCCGGTTGTTGGGCCGGAATCAGTAACGGCTGGAGAAATCAGAGACAGTCGAACTGGGAGCGGCGGTCGAATGCCACCGAGACCATGTCGTAACCGGAATCGGACAGGGTGCGGATCAGGTCACGATCCTTCAGCAGGGCCATACACACCTTGTGGACGCTGGCCTGCAGCTGGTCGTCCGCCGGCTCGGAATGGAACCGGAAGTCCACAATCAGATACTTGCGGTCGACCAGGGCCTACTCCGGGATGTCTTCCCGTTCGACACTCTCAAAGCCGATGTAGGTGGCCTGCTCGCTGTTGAACACGTTGCTCATCAGCACGTCCAGATTTTCCGCCAGCGCCGGCCGGGCTGCGAAAACCGACAGGAAAGCGACGGCGAAGACAAAGGACGGTTTGTGCATGGGTGCCACTCCCTGGTGTCTGTCCGGTGGTATGTAACCAAATGTAACTGAAAGTTACAGAGATTATTGCAGAGTCTGAAGAAGTTTGCGCCGGATGCAATGGTGATTTTTCAATTGTTTGCAGTTTGTATGAAAAATGTGCAACGCGCCGCAGGTTTCCCCGGCTGTGATGGATCAACTATCATGGTGGTATACCGATTCAGTGAGAGGCAGTGACATGTTTCAGCTTGTGTTCAAGGGGGAGTGCGCGCCCGGGGCCGACCCCGCCGCCGCCCGCGCCAGCGCACGAACGTTGTTCAAGGCCAGCGTCGAGCAGATCGAGCGCATGTTCAGTGGCCAGCCGGTAGTCATCCGGAACAGGCTGGAAGAAGATCAGGCCCTGAAGTACCGGGCGGTGCTGGCAAAGCATGGCATGCTGGCCTACGTGCAGCCGATGCCCGGTTCGTCGCCCGCGGCGCCAGAGGCCGCTGAGCGGAAACCGGCGCCGGCAACGCCGGCCCGGCCAGACGCGCCATCTGCATACAGCCCTGCCGCTGGCAGCGCGGACGCGCCGGCTGTCGAGCCCGGCGACCGTTTGCCGGTGGCCGGCGACAAGGTGGACACCATACTGGCGGGATCCGGGCTGTCGCTTGATCCGGTCGGGGTCACTCTGGCGGAACACCAGGATGTGGAAGCCCCCATGTTCCAGAATCTCGACGAGTGGACGCTGGCGCCTGCGGGTACGGATCTGGGCGTCGAGCGGGAACTTCCGCCGCCCATGGTGCCGGACGTGTCTCACCTGTCACTGGCCGACGAGGAACCCCGCGGTAACCAGTGAACTGATCTCAGGAACTTCCCCTTGCTCAGGATTGTATTTTGGCTGCTGGCAGGTCTCTGCCCGGCGCTCACACTGCCCGTTGTCGCAGCAACCGCTGCCGACCGGCCCTACGAGGATCGCCCTACCGTGGGCCTGGTACTCAGTGGTGGCGGCGCCAAGGGTATGGCCCACGTCGGTGTGCTGCGGGTGCTGGAGGAGATGCGCATCCCGGTGGATCTGGTGGTTGGCACCAGCGCCGGCTCCGCGGTGGGTGCGCTCTATGCCAGCGGCATGCCGGTAGATGAGATTGAACAGCGATTCATGGACCTGGACTGGATTTCCAGCTTTCAGGACGACCCAGGCCGGGCCTACAAGCCGGTGCGGCGCAAACAGGAAGACTGGCGCTTCCCCGTGGTGCCCGGCATTGGCGTGCGCTGGGACGGGCTTCACCTGGGTGGCGGCATCATTGCCGGTCAGAACCTCGGATTCATTCTCAACGAACTGACCCGCAATGCCGCGCTGGTGGAAGATTTCGACGAGCTGGCCATTCCGTTCCGGGCGGTTGCCACCGACCTGGAGACCGGGGAACAGGTGGTGCTGGGCAATGGCAACCTGTCCGAAGCCATTCGTGCCAGCATGAGCATTCCCGGGGTGTATGCCCCGGTGAAGCGCGAGGGCCGTTTGCTGGTTGACGGTGGCGTTGCCAACAACCTGCCGGTGACCGTGGCCCGTGAGATGGGCGCCGACATTGTCATCGCGGTGGACATCACCGATCCGCTGCTGAAAGCCGAAGATCTGCAGGAGGCCTTCTCAGTGGTGGGGCAGCTCACCACCATGATGACCCGAATGAACACCGAGTATCAGCTGGACCGGCTTGAGGACACAGACGTGTTGATTCGCCCGGACCTGGAGGGCCGCTCCTCCGCCGATTTCTACGATGCACCGATTCTGTTCGAGTTGGGCGCCACCTCGGCTCGCAATCATGCCCGCGAACTACGCCACCTCAGCGTCGACAAGCCGCGCTGGGAACAGTTCCGAGCCCGCATCAACGACAGCGCCTATTCACCCGGTGAGATTGCCCGCATCCGGGTGGAGCAGGACTCGAAGCTCGCCGGGGAATTCCTACGCTCGCGCATCCGGCAACAGACCGGCGAGGTGCTCGACGTGGAGGTGCTGGAGGAGGATCTCAAGCGGATCTACGGACTGGGCTATTACGAAACCGTGTCCTATTCCCTGTCGCCGTCGGCGGAGGGCACGGTGCTGACGGTTCAGGTCCAGGAAAAATCCTGGGGGCCGGCGTATCTGGCGTTCGGGCTGAACTACGAGGACAACTTCGACAGTGAAACCCGCTTCAATGTCGGCGCCGCTCTGCGCATCACCGAACTCAACGCTCTCGGTGGCGAATGGCAGACCGGCCTGCAACTGGGCACCGAGCCCTACGTGCGCACCGAGTGGTTTCAGCCGCTGGATTTCGGCTACCAGCGATTCCTGACAACCGGGGCGGAGTACACCCGGGATACCTTCAGCGTGTTTGATGGCGAGGGCGAACGGGTGGCCGAGGTTGATGTGACGTTCCGCCAACTGGATCTGGCTCTGGGTACGGAACTGGGTGGCAACGGCGAGGTGCGGCTGGGCTATTCCCGGGGCTATGCCACCGTGGATGAGCAGGTGGGCGACGCCGTGGCGCCATCCGGCTCGATTCATCAGGGCGCGCTGAGCCTGCAGCTGGTTCATGACTCACTGGATGACATCTTCCACCCCCAGTCCGGTGGATTTGCCGGCATCCGCGGCCGGATGGAGCGCGAAAGGCTGGGCTCGGACCGCCACTTCGACTCGGTGACCGGCATGGGGCTGGGCACCGGGAGCTGGCAGGGCTTTACCCTGACCGGTCTGGTGTACGCCCATGCCGTCACCCGTGGTGAACCGGGTATTGAAAACACAGTGAGACTGGGCGGTTTCCGTCGTTTGTCGGCGTACGCGCCAGGTGAGATTACCGGGGAGAATGCCGCCATGGCGTCGGTGTTTGCCAGCCAGGAATTCGGCGGGCCGTTCATGCCCTGGTTTGCCGGCGCCGGTATCGAGACCGGCAACGCCTGGGAATCGTTCGACGATGCCAGCTGGAACAACACGGTCCGGTCCTACAGCGTATTCGCCGGCGTGGACACCTTTCTGGGGCCGGTGCAGCTGGCCACCGCCTACAACAACGAAGACAACTGGACGGCGTACCTGAACATCGGGTTTTCCTTCACCCAGCTGTTTTACTGAGCGTCGGCCTGAACGCGCTGGCTCAGGCGCCGCGCCGGGCCTGGGCGTCCGCCAGGGCCTCCAGCACCTGACGGCACTGCTGTTGCGCGAAGCGTTCAAGGATCAGGGCAAGGCGCTCCTCGTCCCGGTCCTTGATGGCCCGGATCGATTCTTCCATATGTGCCAGATTGTCTTCCAGCACCCGGTTGCCGCCGCTCTGAAACGCCACGAACGCGCAGCGCCTGGCGGAGGGCCAGAGATCCTCGATGGCCGAGACGATGAAGTAGTTGTCGGCGTAGGCGAGGGAGGCCTGGGTATATTCGATGCCGAGCTCGAGAAAGCCGGTCAGTTCATTGCGGCGATAGCAGTCTTTCATGCGCCCGTGGAGTGACTCCAGTTTTGCCATGTCCTCCGGTTGCCACTGGCGAGCCAGTTTGCGGCCGGTGTGGGTCAGGTAAAGTTCCAGAATCTCGTACAGGCTGCGCACGAAATACTCGTCCAGCAGGGTCACAAAAGCGCCTTTGCGGGGCACGTTACGGACCAGATGGCGCTTTTCCAGCAACAGCAGTCCCTCGCGGATCGACCCGTGACTGACGTCCATCTGCTTGGCCATGGCGCTCTCGTAAATCCGTTCGCCGGATCTCAGCTGACCGAAAGCAATGAGGTTTTCAATGTGGCGGGCGACCTGTTCGGTCAGTGTTTCTCGGGGCTTGAATGTGGTCATGATCCTGCTTCGTAACTGCGTGGCGGGCTCGGAATAGACTGCATCCTCTCACATTCTCGCGATCGGGAAAACGCCCGCCCGTACTGGGTCAGAGCAGCGGTGCCAGTAACCGCACCGCCCGGCAGCCGAGGCGGAAGGCAATTGACCGGTCCTGGTAATCCCGCTCGGTCATCAGCCGGGTATTGGCCAGGTCCTCCTCGAGCATGGTGGTCACATCGGCAACAAACGCCGCGGAGGCGTTGATCGCGGTGATCTCGAAATTCAGCCGCATGGAGCGGTTGTCCATATTGGCGGTACCCACGGCGGCGTAGCGGTTGTCCACCAGAATGACTTTCTGGTGCATGAAGCCGGGCTGATACCGGTAGATGCCGACGCCGGCCTGGCAAGCCTGCACCAGATACGAGTAAGCCGCGATCTTGATCAGCCAGTTGTCGGACTTTTCCGGAATGATAATGCGCACATCCACCCCACGCAGTGCGGCCAGCTGCAGCGCATTCATGATCTGGAAGTCCGGCACGAAATACGGCGACGCGATCCAGATCCGTGTGCGGGCGTTGTTGATGCAGTTAAGGAAGAACAGCGCGCAGGTTTCGTAGGTATCGGCGGGACCGGTGGGCAGAATCAGCACTTCCTGGTCGCCATCCGGTGCCAGATCAGGTTCCCAGTTCAGCTCCGGGAATTCGCTGCTGGCCCAGTTCCAGTCTTCCAGCCAAGCCAGCTGAAGCCCGGTCACCGCCGGCCCGCTGATCTGACAATGGGTGTCGCGCCACGGCTCCTGGTCCATGGCGGTGCCGAGGTATTCGTCCCCCAGATTGATGCCGCCGACAAAGCCGGTGTGGCCATCGCATACCAGCAGTTTACGGTGATTGCGGAAGTTGATCTGGAAGCGTCGGCGGCGGATGTTGCCATTTCCGAACGACGCCACCCGCGCGCCGGCGTCGGCAAGCTCGGTGAGGTACTTGCGGGGCAGCCCGACACTGCCGATGTCGTCATACAGAAACCAGACTTCCACCCCTTCGGCGAGCTTGCGCTTGAGGATCGATTTGATGCGCTGACCCACCTTGTCGGAGCGCACGATGTAGAACTCCAGCAGGATATAGCGCCGGGCGTCTTCCATGGCTTCGAACACCGCGTCGAAGGTGGCTTCGCCGTCGCGCAGCAGTGCGCACCGGTTGTTGCTGGTAAACGGTTGCCGGCCGAGCTTGCACAGCACCTGCAGTTCGTCGCTGAAGTGTTCATTGCCGGGATGGGAGATGGAGGTGGTCTGCTGCTCGAAGCGGTTCAGCAGGTTGGTCAGGGCAGCATCCCCCATCCGTCGTGCGCGGACATAGCCACCAAAACGGTTGCGTCCGAACAGCAGGAACATCGGTACCGCCAGGTAGGGCACGGCGACCAGCCCGATGATCCAGGCCAGGGCACCCTGAGCGGTCCGGTACGACAGCAGAATGCGAACAATGCAGGCGAAGGCCGATGCGTACAGCAGGCCCAGGGCGATGGCGATGAGCGAGGGTTCGGGCATTGTCAGTCCTGGGTCGGGCCGGACTCCCCGGCGAGGTGGCGGGCACGGTACTGGGCCGGCGCCAGTCCGGTCCAGCGCTTGAAGGCACGGCTGAAGGCGCTGAGCTCGGAGAAGCCCAGCAAGAATGCGATTTCACCCAGGGCGTAGTGGTCGGCGGCCACATAGCGCAGTGCCTTGTCCTTGCGCACCTGCTCCACCAGTTCATGGAAGCTGACGCCTTCCTTTTTGAGCCGGCGGTACAGGGTTTGCCGGCTCATATGGCACTGGCGCGCCAGAGTGTCCGCGTCAATGCGGTCGGTGGCCATCTGCCGCGAGATCAGCCGGCGGATCTTGCGGCCGAAGGTGCGCCGGGTCTGCAGCCGGGCCAGTACGCCGTTGACCTGCTTCAGCACCGCGGAATACACATAGGGATTGCGGTGGGGGATAGGGTGGCTCAGGTGGCGACTGCTGAACGCCAGTCGTGTGGTGGCGTGGTTGAACGACACCGGACCACCGAGAAGGGTGGCGTATTCCCCGGCGTAGGAGGGTTCGGGGTGGGCGATTTCCGCCCACTGGGCCGTAATCGCCGGGTGGATGAAATGCCGGGTGCGACTGAGTGCAGCGGCGAGCGTGCGGTCCATATCCTGGCGGCAATAATGGCCCGGCTGGTCCGGTTGCCAGGCCAGCACGGCCAGGTCACCGGTCTGTTCGAAAGTCAGGGTGACCGATTCGTTGATCAGCCGGTGCAGCCGCACATACTGGGTCACGGCTTCGCCGAGGGTGTCGCAGTTGAAGAACACGTGCCCGACCAACCCCATCCGCTCCGGGTCTACAACCTGCCCGGCGTGCAGGCCAACGGCGGGGTCACCGGTGACCTGTTCGGCGTAGGCCCAGAGTCGGTAATGATGCTCCGCCGGCACCCTGAGATCCGGATCCCTCAGGGCGTCCAGCGTGGTGCCGGTGATGCGTTCGACCTGGTCCCGGTTCAACACACCCCGGCAGTCCAGATAATGCACCAGCGCCAGAGTGCTGGAGGCCGCGACCATGGGCGTGTTGGGCATATCAGCCGGCACTGCGTTCACGTGAATAGCTTCCTGTTGTTAACGGCTTGTCATGATGGCTGGTACAAAATGTCAAGCGGTTGGGACAGCCTGTCAAAGGTGTGCCATGCCAGTAACGATAGCATTAACACATCAGGTTGGAGCAATCAGCCCATCAATATTGAAGAGGTGTAATATGGATCGTGAAATCTTCGTACCCCATTCCGAACTCGAGCGTCGCAACTGCGCCGCGCTGGCGGAATACCTGAACAGCATGTACTACTGCTGATCAAACGACTTGTAAGCTACTGACCTTTAACCGGGGCCATCCCCGGTTTTTTTGTGCCCGTGCGCCTTTCCGTTTCCGCCCCCCCGGTCTTGCTCCTGCGGTGATCGATGGTAATGTATCCGACTGATTCCCGTTAACAATACCGATCCCGGAGCATCTGGCCCATGAGTGTTGAACTCAACCACCGTATCACCGGCGAAGGTCCGCCCCTGATTCTGCTGCACGGCCTGTTCGGGTCTCTGGAAAATCTCGGAGGCATCGCCCGGCGGCTGGAGGACGAGTGGCAGATCCATGCCCTTGACCAGCGTAACCATGGCAGCTCACCCCATGCCGACGCCATGGACTATCCGGCCATGGCGGACGACGTGATCGCCTACATGGATGCAGCGGGTCTGGAACACGCCGCCCTTCTGGGGCACTCCATGGGTGGCAAAACCGCCATGCAGGTGGCGCTTCATGCGCCGCAGCGTGTTGACCGGCTGATCGTGGCGGACATAGCGCCGGTCAGTTACCAGCCCCGGCACGATGCCATTCTCGAAGGTCTGAGCGCGCTCGACCTGACGGCCGTTCATTCCCGGCAAGAGGCCGACAAGGCCCTGGCGCAGTATGTGGAATTGCTGCCGGTGCGCCAGTTTCTGTTGAAGAACCTGGAGCGGGTGCCCGCCGCTGAGGCGAGCGCAGGCGCGTATCGCTGGCGGCTGAATCTGCCGGTGATTGAAGCCTGTTACCCCGAGCTGGCCCTTGCGCCGCAGGGCGACGGCCCGTTTGAGGGGCCGGTGCTGTTTCTCAAGGGCGCCGAGTCGGCCTACATCCAGGAAAAGCACCGGGATGAGATCCGTCGCCTGTTTCCGGCGGCGGAGCTGCGCATCATCGAGGGCACCGGCCACTGGCTGCACGCTGAGAAGGCCGATACATTTGCGGCGCTGTGCCGGCGATTCCTGAAAGCGTGAATCGGGCCCTGGTGGCGATGTAGACCGGGGCAGGTCTCTGATAAGGTTACGCTAACGTCACCGTTGGAACGGACATCTGTTATGAAGTGGTTTTTGGGGCTGTTGCTGATTGTATTTTTATTGCTCGGGAGCTTTCTGCTGGCGCCGTCGCCCGTCGACAGCAAAGCCTGGGAGGCGCCATCGCCACCGGCGCTGACCGGTAAACTGGCGCCCAACGAGCGCCTGAAACTGGCAGATCTTCTGGCGCAAGGCCAGGTGTATGGCCCGGAAGACACCACGGTCAGTGTCGAGGGTGTGGTCTACAGTGGCACCCAGGACGGCAAAATTGTCCGGGTATGGCCGGACGGCCGTGTGGAGAACTGGTTGGACACCGGGGGCCGACCGCTGGGCCTGGTATTTGATGCCGGGGGTAATCTGATCGTGGCGGACGCCTGGAAAGGCCTGCTATCCATCGCGCCGGACAAGACCGTGACGACGCTGTCGCAGGAGTCCGAAGGCCTGCCGTTCCGCTTCACCGACGACGTCGACATCGCCCCCGACGGCCGCATCTACTTTTCCGACGCCAGTTCCCGGTTTGAACAGCCGGACTATGTGCTGGATCTTCTGGAGATGCGCCCCCATGGGCGTTTGCTGAGGTACGATTCGGACACCGGGCGTACCGAAACCCTGTTGCGGAACCTGCACTTCGCCAACGGTGTGGCGGTGTCACCCGAGGGCAACTACGTCCTGGTCAACGAGACCTGGAAATACCGCATTCTGCGGTACTGGATCAGTGGCCCGAAGGCGGGCCAGACCGAAGTCTTTGCCGATAACCTGCCCGGTTTTCCCGATAACCTGGCGGTCGACGAGGCGGGTCGCTACTGGGTGGCCTTTCCCACGCTCCGAAACCCGCAGGTGGATGCCATGCACCGCAAGCCCTGGCTCAAGGATCTGGTGGCCAAGCTGCCGGACGGCTTCCAGCCGAATCCCGAGGAGTACGGGCTGGTGCTGGCGTTCGATGACAGCGGCAAGGTGATCACCAGCCTACACGACACCCGCGGTACGCACCTGCAGGAGATCACCTCGGTGAATCCCCACGACGGTCATTTATACTTTGGTT
>JAEPMM010000211.1 GCA_017643965.1 Marinobacter sp. | reverse complement strand
TGTGGCGGAATCCACAAAAACGAAACCGGTGAAACGCAGTTACAAGCTTAAGCTTGAGCGTGAGGAATTACCTGGCAAAATTGAGGCTCTGGAGAACGAAGTGGCTTCTTTGCAGGCGACCATTTCTGATCCGGAATTTTATTCAGGCCCACCGAACGAAGTCTCGGCGACTCTGGAAGCGTTGACGGAAACGGAATCCCGTCTGGAGAAGGTTATCGAGCGGTGGATGGAGCTGGAAGAACAGGCCAATCAATGAACGTTAACTACAATTTCAAATTTCAGGATGGGCGTCAGGTTGAATTCAAGGTCACCGACCAGCCGGCTGAGGTGGTCTCGCCCCTGCCGGCCTGGACGCGGCTGGAGCACTGTCAGTGCTCCAACTGTCCGCTGAAGTCCGCGACCTCTCCCCACTGTCCGGCCGCCATTGAAATTTTACCGGTGGTCAATGCCTTTCAGGCGGAAGATGCCTATCAGAAAGTGGATGTGTCCGTCACCGATGATCGGCGCACCTATTCAAAGACCACGGCGCTTGAGGAAGCATTGCGTTCGCTGTTGGGTTTGAAAATGGCCACCAGCGGTTGCCCGGTGCTGGGGGAACTGAAGCCGATGGCGGTGCATCACCTGCCGTTCGCCAGTACCGATGAATTCATCATGCGCAGCGTGTCTCACTACCTGCTGCAACAGTATTTTGCCAAGCGCAATCACCGGGACCCCGATTGGGACCTGAAAGGGCTGGTGGAGCGCAACCAGCGGTTACAGCTGGTCAATCAGGCGCTGTGGCAGAGGATTCACTCGGTCTGTAAAGGTGACAGCAACCTCAAGGCATTGCTGAACTTCTTCTCGATGGCTTCCAGTGTCAGCTTCTCCCTGGAAAGCCAGTTGCGTAAGCTGGAAAGCAAAATGGAGGGTGGGGCAGAGCACTGACCCCAGGCTGACCGCGGGTGTGCCCGGTGCGGCATGTGCGGCGCCGGGCGCAACCTGTTAATGGATGCGTACGGCCAGCACGTCGCACTCGGTACCGTGCAGAACGCCGTTTGCGGTTGAACCCAGCAATAACTGGAACCCCTTGCGCCCGTGGCTTCCCACGATCACCAGATCCACGCCATGTTCCTTCGCCAGGCGGTGAATTTCCGATTCGGGCCGGCCTACGGACACCACCTGGTTCGCCTCGCGCACGTCATACTGGGCACCATAGGCCGTCAGCTGTTCCCTGGCAGCTTTGTCGAGCTGGTCCTGCAGTTCGGTCAGATCCATCGGAATGTCGCCGCCATAGGCGTAGCCTACCGGCTCGACCACATGCACCAGCACCAATTCGGCCTGGTGCGCCTTGCAGACCTCCATGGCCTTGTTCAGCACCTGTGGTGCCTCCTCGGTAAGGTCGATGGCGACCAGCACTTTCTTGTATGTAGGCATCGCATTGCTCCTTGGCGAACAGAGTGTTGTCTTACAGCATAACAATGAACTCAGGATAGTCGAGTGGTTGCGGAGAGGAAGTGACGGGCATCAAGAAGTCGGGTGGTTGACGCCGGCGAGGACCGCAGGCGAGGGGCCGCGATGGCGCGGCCCCGGGTGGATCAGGCGCTTTCCTGCAGCAGTTCGATGGCGGTAGACAGCCCCTGCAGAATGCCCTTCGAGTAACGGTCAATCACGAACGACACGTTGTTGTCGTTATAGTTGATGTAAGAGCCACGGATGAACTGCCATTTCGAGGACAGGTCGTTGAGTGCGGTTTTCAGTTGGCCTTCACTGGAGCCCTTGTTGATTTCGCTGAGCAGGGCGTCGAATTCCAGTGCCTGCTGATCAAGGGGGATGTCAGAGGAGGATCCCTGGAATGTCTGGGCAACTGTTGAATGGGTGCGAGCGGAGTACTTGGCCATCATCTGTGCCATTGTGATGGCGGCTGACCGGGCCGCTTCCACCCGCGGGTTGTCGCCGGTTTCGCTGCTGTCCTGGGCAATTACGTAGAGCTCTGTGGCATTTTCACTGAGGGCCGAGGCCTGGTTGGCCATGTCAGACACCAGCCGCAAATCCGGGTAGCCGGTATTGCGCACATCATTGATGTTGTCACGCATCAGGTTCTTGAAGGTGTCGAAGGCCTGGTTGAGGCTTTCTACCTGCTCCTCACTGAGAATGCCGACCGTGCTTTCGGCCAGATTGTTCATGGAGGTATTGGCTTCATTGATACTGCCGACGATTTCGTTGAGAGTGTCGGTGTCTCCTGTGGCACTGAAACGGTAGTAGGCATCAAGGGCGAGGTAATTGCTGACGCGGAAGTTGTGGAGATCCGCAAGGAATCCGTCTCCGGTTTCTGCCCGGGCCGTCAGGGAGGTGAGGGCGAGCAGGATCAAAGCTGTCACCAGTGAGCGTACCCGCAGGCGAGCGTCGTTCATCGGAAATGTCTCAGTCAATGGGTTTTATTATTGTGGACTAAAGTCTTAAACCGAAGGTAAAGTAACTCTACCGGCCGATCAAGCGGTTTTACAGCCCGTAACACAGGGTAATTGTAAAGAACTGACAAATTTGCGTGACGAAGTTCCGGTTTCCTGTTCAGACACGGATGTACCGCACTGAAAAACAACAAATCCACACCACAAATTCCCCGGTGCCTTCACGGTTGTGGAGACTTTTGTGCCGATTTTTCCGAAACAAATTGACAAATGAGCTGTTTTTTTTCATCGTGTGCCCTCACGATTCAAACGACTGTATGAATTTTGAATCGGTTTCTCGGGCAGTGACCGAAATCTCGCTGCATCCGCAGGCCTTTGCCGACCACCTCTCGAAGGCGAAGCGTTTGCAGGCAGTTCCAAACACAGACTGGAGATCAGTTGATGATTTACGAAGGTAAAGCCATCACGGTTAAAGAGATCGAAGGCGGGATCGCTCAGTTGAACTTTGACTTGCAGGGCGAGTCAGTCAACAAGTTCAACCGTCTCACTATTGAAGAGCTCCGCGCCGCGACTGACGCACTGAAAGCGCAGAAGAAACTCAAGGGTCTGGTAGTAACCAGTTCCAAGGACAGCTTCATTGTTGGTGCCGACATTACCGAATTTACCGAGCTGTTTGCCGGCTCGGAAGAGGATCTGGTAGCCAACAACCTTAAGGCCAATGACGTCTTCAGCGCCGTTGAAGACCTGCCGTTCCCGACCGTGACTGCCATCAACGGTATGGCGCTGGGTGGCGGTTTCGAAATGTGTCTGGCCACCGACTACCGGGTCATGGATCCCAAGGCCAAAGTAGGTCTGCCGGAAGTCAAGCTGGGCATTTTCCCGGGCTTCGGCGGTACCGTTCGCCTGTCCCGCCTGGTGGGTGTGGATAACGCTGTCGAGTGGATTTGCGGTGGCACCGAAAACCGTGCTGACGCTGCCCTGAAAACCGGTGCCGTCGATGCCGTTGTCGAGTCTGCCAAGCTGGTGGAGGCCGCCGTTGCCATCATCAACCAGTGCAACGAGGGCAAGCTGGATTACCAGGCCCGTCGTGACGAGAAGAAAGGCAAGATCAAGCTGAACGCCATGGAAAGCATGATGGCGTTCGAGATCTCCAAGGCGTTTGTGGGTGCCAAAGCGGGCCGGAACTATCCTGCGCCGGTTGAAGCCATCAAGACCATGCAGAAGCACGCCGGCATGACCCGTGACAAGGCCATCGAAGTGGAAGCCAAGGGCTTCGCCAAGATGGCCAAAACCAACGTTGCGGCTTGCCTGGTTGGCCTGTTCCTGAACGATCAGGAGCTCAAGAAGAAGGCCAAGGCGTGGGAGAAAGAAGCCAATGATGTCAATCTGGCAGCCGTTCTCGGCGCCGGTATCATGGGCGGCGGTGTAGCGTTCCAGTCAGCGCTGAAAGGCACGCCCATCATCATGAAAGACATCAACCAGGACGGTATCGCCCTGGGCCTGAAAGAAGCCAAGAAGCTGCTGGCCAAGCGTGTCCAGAAGGGCAAGATGAAGCCCGAGCAGATGGCTGACGTCCTGAACAGCATCACGCCTACCCTCAACTACGGTGATTTCAAGAACGTTGACCTGGTGGTCGAAGCGGTTGTTGAGAACCCGAAGGTGAAAGACGCGGTTCTGCGTGAGACTGAAGACGCTGTGCGTGAAGACGCCATCCTGACGTCCAACACCTCCACCATTTCCATCGACCTTCTGGCCAAGAACCTGAAGCGTCCGGAAAACTTCTGTGGCATGCACTTCTTCAACCCGGTGCACATGATGCCGCTGGTCGAAGTTATCCGTGGCAAGAAGACCAGTGATCGCGCTATCGCGACCACCGTGGCTTACGCGAAAGCCATGGGTAAGACGCCGATCGTGGTTAACGATTGCCCGGGCTTCCTGGTCAACCGTGTCCTGTTCCCGTACTTCGGTGGTTTCATCGGCCTGGTGCGCGACGGTGCGGATTTCCAGAAAGTCGACAAGGTGATGGAAAAGTTCGGCTGGCCGATGGGTCCTGCGTACCTGCTGGACGTGGTTGGCATGGACACCGGCAAGCACGCTGGTGAAGTGATGGCTGACGGCTTCCCGGACCGGATGAAGCATGAAGGCACCACCGCCATTGACGTGATGTTCGAGAACAAGCGCTACGGTCAGAAGAACGACAAGGGCTTCTACAAGTACGAACTCGACCGCAAGGGCAAGCAGAAGAAGGTTGTCGACGAAGAAACCTACAAGCTGCTTGAGCCGATCGTTCAGGGCAAGAAAGACTTCGAAGAAGACGACATCATCGCCCGCATGATGATCCCGCTGTGCCTGGAAACCGTTCGCTGCCTGGAAGATGGCATCGTTGAGGATCCGGCCGACGCGGATATGGGTCTTATCTTCGGTATCGGCTTCCCGCCGTTCCGTGGTGGCGCCCTGCGCTATATCGACGACCTGGGCGTGGACAAGTTCGTCGAACTGGCAGACAAGTATGCAGATCTGGGTCCTTTATATCACCCGACCGAGAAGCTGCGTGAAATGGCCAAGACTGGCAAGAAGTTCTTTGGCTAACCCTGATTCCGAACGGAGAAAGATCTATGAGCCTTAATCCGAGAGACGTTGTCGTCGTCGATTGCGTGCGGACTCCGATGGGTCGTGCCAAAAATGGTTGCTTCCGCAACGTGCGTGCCGAGACTCTGTCCGCCGCGCTGATCGAAGCACTGTTTGAGCGCAACCCGAAGCTCGAGCCGAAAGAAGTGGAAGATGTGATCTGGGGCTGTGTGAACCAGACCAAGGAGCAGGGTTTCAACGTGGCACGGCAGATTTCCCTGCTGACCCGAATCCCTCACGAGTCTGCTGCGCAGACCGTAAACCGCCTGTGCGGTTCTGCCATGAGCGCGATTCACACTGCCGCCCAGGCCATCATGACCGGTAACGGTGATGTGTTTGTGGTTGGCGGTGTGGAGCACATGGGCCACGTGCCGATGACCGAAGGTTTCGACCACAACCCGGCCGCCTCCAAGTATTCTGCCAAGGCATCCAACATGATGGGCCTGACCGCAGAAATGCTGGCGAAGATGCACGGTATTACCCGTGAGCAGCAGGACGAGTTTGGCGCCCGTTCACACCGGCTGGCCCACGAAGCGACCGTAGAGGGTCGTTTCAAGAATGAAATCGTGCCCATCGAAGGTCACGACGAGAATGGCTTCAAGGTGCTGATCGAGAACGACGAAACCATTCGTCCCGAGACCACTGCTGAATCCCTTGGCCAGCTCAAGCCGGCGTTCGATCCGAAGAGCGGTACCGTAACGGCGGGTACCTCTTCCCAGCTGACCGATGGCGCTGCTGCCATGGTGCTGATGTCCGCCGAGCGTGCTGAAGCCCTGGGGCTGAAGCCGATTGCCAAGATCCGCAGCATGGCGGTTGCCGGCTGTGATCCCGCAATCATGGGTTACGGTCCGGTTCCGGCCACCAAGAAGGCGCTGAAGCGTGCAGGCCTGAAAGTTGAAGATATCGACTTCTGGGAGCTGAACGAAGCCTTCGCGGGCCAGTCTCTGCCGGTTCTGAAAGACCTGAAGCTGCTGGGCGTGATGGAGGAGAAAGTGAACCTGAACGGCGGCGCGATTGCCCTTGGCCATCCGCTGGGCTGCTCCGGTGCGCGTATCTCCACCACCCTGTTGAATGTCATGCAGGCCAAAGGCGGTAAGCTTGGTGTTTCCACCATGTGTATCGGTCTGGGCCAGGGCAT
>JAEPMM010000002.1 GCA_017643965.1 Marinobacter sp. | reverse complement strand
GCAAGTTGGGGGGGGGGGGGGCAAAGCCGTTGATGTTGCTCAGTGTTGGCTTTTGTTAATGGTGATCTTTTGAGCGTTGTGATCTGATACAATTCTGAGTTGATAGCTTATTACGTTTGGGGTTTATTACTGATTTATGTCGCCAGTTATCCGTTTGTGGGATGTTTTCTTTGCGTTTTTGGGGCTGGCGTTGCTGTTTCCGTTGTTAGTCTTACTTTGGCTGATTGGGCTTCGTGATACAGGTTCTCCCCTGTTTCGCCAGGAGAGAGTGGGTCTGAACCAGGTGTCATTTGTGCTGAACAAGTTCCGCACGATGGCGGTCGGCACCAATGTTGTTGCCACGCACTTGGTAGATGGCGCCTCTATCACGCCCTTCGGTCGCTTTCTTCGCAAGACCAAGCTTGATGAATTGCCACAACTCTGGAATGTCTTGAAGGGTGATATGAGCCTGGTCGGCCCGAGACCTTGCTTGCCATCCCAGCAAGCGCTGATCGAAGCACGGGCAAATCGCGGTGTGTTTGCAGTCCGCCCTGGAATCACCGGGCTCGCACAGGTTCGGGGTATCGATATGTCCACACCGGAGCTTTTGGCGGAAACGGACGCGAAAATGTTGGAAAAATTCAGCATCCGGCACTATTTCCAATACATCTTACTCACAATCAGCGGCCGGGGTGCCGGGGATCGTGTGGTTCACTGACATCGGAAAGGACGACCGTAGCCAATGATCAAACTGCTGAACTCCCTGAAGACGTTTCTTTTCGAATTGCCCCGCACGCAAAAACGGTTTGTTTCAGTTTTTGCCGACATACTGTTCATATCGCTGGCACTATGGGCTGCGTTTTCACTGCGCTTTGAGAATCTGGCCTGGCTGCCATCGGAAAAGCAGCTTACTGTTTTCGGTCTGACGGTTGTCACCTCGATATTCACATTTGCAAGACTGGGGCTTTACCGAGCGGTCATTCGCTATATCAGCGAAAAGGCCCTGATGGTGATGATCACGGGCGTTCTTGTCTCCGCTGTATCTCTCGTTCTCTACGGTTATCTTTTTCAGACCCTGGTTCCGCGATCCGTTCCCGTCATCTATGGCGCTTTCGTGTTTATCCTGGTCGCCGGAACGCGGTTCGGGTTCAGGGCAGCCATCAACCGTCCCCGTGAGAAAGCCAAAGGCCGTGTTCTGATCGTTGGTACCGGATCCAAGGCTTTACAGCTATTGTCAGCGCTCGTTCAAGGTACTGAGTATCGCCCAATGGGCTTTGTTTCTTTTGACGGTAGCAAACACAAAACCCTGATCGCGGGAATGCAGGTATATGGTGTAGGCCACATTCAGCGAGCGGTTCGTGAACAAGGTATTCAGCGGATTTTCCTGGCACTGGAAGACGATGGTCGGGTGGATCGTAAAGGCTTGATCAAGCGCCTTGAGGAGCTCTCGGTACCGGTGCAGACAGTTCCTTCAATGTCGGAACTGGTGGCGGGTCAGGCGCGCATCAATGACATTCGTGATCTGGATGTCGAGGATCTCCTTGGACGAGATCCGGTCAAGCCGAACATCGCCATAGTTGCTGCGAGTCTCTATAAGAAAGTCGTCATGGTAACCGGTGCGGGCGGCTCCATTGGATCTGAGCTTTGCCGTCAGATTATTCGTCACAAGCCAAAAGCGTTGGTGCTGTTCGAGCAATCTGAGTATGCCCTGTATTCCATGGAGAGGGAGTTGCGCAATGTCAACCAGATCGAAGGCCTGAACGTGGATGTGTACCCGGTGCTTGGCAGTGTTTGCCATCACAGGAGGTGCGAACGCGTGATGAAAGCATTTGGCGTACAGGTGGTTTATCACGCGGCCGCCTACAAGCACGTTCCACTGGTAGAACACAACGTGATTGAGGGCGTTCAGAATAACCTTTTCGGTACCTGGCATGCTGCCGAGGCAGCTATTGATGCTGGTGTGGAGCGTTTTGTGCTTATTTCCACGGATAAAGCCGTGCGCCCCACGAATGTCATGGGGGCTACGAAGCGGCTCGCCGAGCTCGTTCTTCAAGGCCTTGCCGGTCGTCAGAAAGACACAGTTTTCTCCATGGTCCGTTTCGGCAATGTGCTGGGCTCGTCTGGCTCCGTTGTGCCCCTGTTTCGCGACCAGATTCGTGATGGGGGGCCTGTAACGGTGACTCACCCGGATATCACCCGATACTTCATGACGATCCCCGAAGCCAGTCAACTGGTGCTGCAGGCAGGCGCAATGGGTTGTGGCGGCGAAGTGTTCGTGCTCGATATGGGTGAGCCCGTAAAGATTGCTGACCTGGCCCGAAAGATGATCCGGCTGATGGGCCTGACGGAGAAAACCGAAGAGCATCCGGAAGGTGATATCTCCGTTGTTTACACCGGGCTGAGGCCGGGTGAAAAGCTTTTTGAAGAGTTGATGATTGGAGACGACCCACAGGGAACGCCACACCCAAGGATTATGATGGCCCATGAAATGGCTTTGTCCTGGGCGGAGGTGGAGAAGCTGCTCTCCCGCCTGGGCTCAGCCAGCCGATCATTCGATTGCGGCAAGATCATAGAGGTGTTCAAAGATGCTGCTATCGGCTACTCCTCACACCATGATATTGAGGATTGGGTTTGGTCCGAAAGCAGCGGGGAAGTGCTTGATGCGACCTCTAAAAATGCATCGAATAACAATGTTCGTGTTTTGTACTGACGGTAATCTGCTCGGTAATCCGAACTATCACGCCCATGCTTTGTGATACACTTCTCGCCTTTTCGCACAACTGAATTCAAGTGAACTGCAAATACATGATTGTCGACGTTCGTACCAACCAGCTGTACCTGATGAGGAGCCGTTCATGAGCGTCCTTGTCGTGTTCGGTACGCGACCCGAAGCCATAAAAATGGCGCCACTGGTAAAAGCGATTGAGGCCGACGCTGCTCTTGAGGTCAAAGTCTGTGTCACTGGGCAGCATCGCGAAATGCTGGACCAGGTTCTGGCGCTATTTGATGTACATCCAGAGTATGATCTGAGCGTAATGAAGCCTGGTCAGAATCTCTCCGACCTGACGGCTTCTATATTGTCGGGACTCCAGCCCGTATTGGAAAAGGAAAAGCCGGACATAGTTCTGGTTCATGGCGATACCACCACCACTTTTGCTGCGTCTTTGGCTGCGTACTACCAAAAGATTCCGGTTGGACATGTTGAGGCAGGCCTCAGAACCGGAGATGTTTACTCTCCCTGGCCAGAAGAGGGCAATCGCCGGTTGACTGCGACGCTGGCCTCTCAGCATTTTGCGCCAACAGAGTCGGCGAAAGAAAATCTGTTGGCGGAGAACATTTCGGAAGAAAAAATAATCGTTACCGGAAATACGGTAATTGATGCGTTGAAAAGTGTGTGTGAGCGGCTTGAGCAGGACCAGACGCTGAATGCAAAGATGGCTGCTCAGTTCCCGGTTCTGCGACCAGATGCTCGATTGGTGCTGATCACGGGGCACCGGAGAGAAAGTTTTGGCGGCGGGTTCGAACGTATTTGTGGCGCGATATCCTCAGTTGCGAAGATGCATCCGGAAGTGGATTTTCTATATCCCGTTCACCTGAATCCCAATGTTCTCGAACCGGTTCACCGTCGTCTTGGTGGCACGCCAAATGTTCACCTGATTGAGCCGGTGGATTACTTGCCCTTCGTTTACTTAATGAATCGCTCGTCAATAATTCTTACCGACTCCGGCGGCATTCAGGAAGAGGCCCCCTCGCTGGGGAAGCCCGTTCTGGTTATGCGAGATACCACCGAGCGGCCGGAAGCCGTTGTTGCCGGCACCGTCCGCCTGGTAGGGACTCACGAGGAGCAGATAAAGGAAGCGCTGGCGCAACTGCTCACAGATCACACTGCCTATGCGGCAATGGCGAGGGCTCAGAATCCCTACGGGGACGGACATGCGTGCGAAAGAATTGTTGCACACCTCAAAACTTTGTTAAGAGCCAATAATGAGCTTTGAAAATATTGTTGTTGTTGGCTTGGGCTATATTGGCCTGCCAACCGCTGCGGTCTTTGCGTCGCGGAAAAAACGGGTGCTCGGCGTTGATATCAATGCGGACGCTGTAAATCTGATAAATCAGGGTGAAGTGCACATTGTTGAGCCTGATTTGGACATGTTAGTCCACGCAGCAGTATCAGAGGGTTACCTCAGGGCGTCTACCGAGCCCGAGCCTGCGGACGCATTCCTTATCGCTGTACCGACCCCTTTTAAAACTGGCGTGGCGGGTCACGAACCTGATCTTGCCTATATTCAGGCAGCGTGTGACTCCATTGCGCCGGTGCTGCAGAAGGGCAACCTTGTGGTGCTGGAATCCACATCTCCAGTGGGTGCCACCGAGCAAATGGCGGGTTGGCTGGCAAAAGCGCGCCCTGATTTGAGTTTCCCCCAGAATAGTGGGGAGGATTCGGATATCCGGATCGCGCACTGCCCGGAGCGCGTTCTACCCGGGCATATTCTGCGGGAATTGGTTCACAACGACCGGGTGATAGGCGGTATGACACCGCGCTGCTCGGAGGCGGCAGTTCTGCTCTACCAGGCCTTTGTGGAGGGTGAGTGTATTTTAACCAATGCACGCACCGCCGAGATGTGTAAACTGACAGAAAACAGCTTTCGCGACACCAATATCGCCTTTGCAAATGAGCTCTCAATCATCTGTGACAAGCAAAACATCGATGTATGGGAACTGATTCGGCTCGCGAATCGTCATCCGAGGGTGAATATTTTGCAGCCAGGGCCGGGAGTTGGGGGGCATTGTATTGCCGTGGATCCCTGGTTCATCGTCAGTGGCAATCCGGATGAAGCTCGCCTGATCCGGGCAGCCCGAGAAGTTAACGACAAAAAGCCAGACTGGGTCTGCAGCAAGGTGAACGAGTTGGCCGGAGAACTGATCAACGGCGGTCAGACGACCCGGGAAGCCGTTTCCATCGCCTGTCTGGGTTTGTCGTTCAAGGCAGATATTGATGATCTGCGTGAAAGCCCCGCGCTGAAAATTGCAGAGATGATTGCCGAGCTGCATCCGGGCAAAGTAATAGCGGTGGAGCCGCACATTGAAGCATTGCCTAGCCAGTTGACGGACCGGGGCGTTCGTTTGACCAACCTCGATGAGGCGCTTCAGGCAAATATTGTGGTGTTACTGGTAGACCATAAAGAATGGAAAAGCCTGAGCGTTAGCTTCGGCATACACCAACGACTGTTGGACACACGTGGTGTGATTGCGCAGAGCTAAACTGCACACTGCACAGGATTAATGATTCAGGATATTGAAAAAAAGGGTTAATGGCATGTTTGAAGGCAAGACCATTCTGGTAACCGGCGGCACTGGCTCATTCGGTAACACATTTATTCCGATGACGCTTGAGCGCTACAACCCCAAAAAAATCATCATCTTTTCTCGCGATGAAATGAAACAATGGGACATGGCCAAGAAGTTCCAGGGTGACCCGCGGGTGCGCTTTTTTATTGGTGATGTGCGCGACAAAGACCGCCTATACCGCGCGCTGGATGGCGTGGATTTTGTGGTCCACGCTGCGGCTACGAAGATCGTGCCCACCGCAGAGTACAACCCCTTCGAATGCATCAAAACCAATGTCGACGGCGCGATGAATCTGATTGACGCCTGTATCGATAAGGGCGTTAAGCGGGTAGTTGCGCTGTCTACGGACAAGGCAAGCAGCCCAATCAACCTTTATGGCGCGACAAAGCTGGCGTCTGACAAGTTATTCGTTGCAAGTAACTCCTACGCGGGAGGCCACGGCACCCGGTTTGCAGTGGTTCGTTATGGCAATGTAATGGGCTCCCGCGGTTCCGTGATTCCGTTCTTCATGTCCATCAAGGATCAGGGCACATTGCCTATTACCGATCCGAGAATGACCCGCTTTATGATTTCTCTGGAAGAGGGCGTGGAACTGGTTTGGCACGCTTTTGAGGATATGGAAGGTGGCGAAATCTACGTCAAAAAGATCCCGTCCATGAAAGTGACAGATCTCGCTCGCGTAGTCGCGCCGGACGCCAAACAGGAAGTGATCGGTATCCGGCCGGGTGAAAAGCTCCATGAGCAGATGATCAGCTCTGAAGATGCCTATTACACCTACGAATATCCCGAGCATTTCAAGATATTGCCAACCATCAACGAGTGGGCCAGCTGCCCGCTGCGCATCAAGGACGGCAAAAAAGTGCCAGATGGTTTCGTTTACTCCAGTGACAACAACTCGGAATGGATGACGGATCAACAACTCCAGGCCTGGATAGACGACAACCGAGAAAAAATCGGGAGCATCTGAAGTCATGATTCCCTACGGTCGACAGGACATCAGTCAGGACGACATCGACGCAGTTGTGTCGGTGTTGAAATCAGATTTTCTGACCCAGGGCCCCATGGTGCCGCGTTTTGAGGAGCGTGTTGCCGAGCATGTGGGTGCGCAGCGAGCATTAGCTGTGAACAGTGCGACTTCCGCGCTTCACATAGCGTGTGCGGCTCTTGGGTTGGGTCCAGGTGACTGTTTATGGACATCGCCCGTTACGTTCGTGGCTTCAGCGAACTGCGGACTGTACTGTGGCGCGGACGTGGACTTTGTCGACATCGATCCGCGCACTTACAACCTCTGCCCGATTGCCCTGGAGCGCAAGCTTCAGGAAGCCGAACTGGAAGGCAGGCTGCCGAAAATTGTAGTGGCTGTGCACCTGTGCGGGCAGCCGTGCGATATGAAAGCCATTCACGAGCTGTCCCAACGTTTTGGTTTCCGCATTGTTGAAGATGCTTCACACGCCATCGGCGGAAAATACCGGGGCCAGTTCATTGGCAGTTGTCAGTACAGCGACATCACCGTGTTCAGTTTCCATCCCGTGAAAATCATCACGACTGCGGAGGGAGGCATGGCGTTGACCAATGACGTCACGCTGGCGGATAAGATGGAGCTGCTGCGTAGCCACGGCATCACCCGCGATAGCGATAAAATGACCCATGAGCCGGATGGGCCATGGTATTACCAACAGGTTGATCTGGGTTTCAACTACCGCATGACCGAGTTGCAGGCAGCGCTGGGTTTGTCCCAGATGGATCGGCTTGGTGAATTTGTCGAGCGTCGCCATGAACTCGCCCGTCGCTACAATGAGCTCCTGGAGGGACTTCCATTGCGCACGCCGTGGCAACACCCTGACAGCTACTCGGGCCTGCATCTTTATGTGATTCGATTGAAACTGGACCAGATCCGGAAAACACATCGTGAAGTATTTGAGGGCCTCCGTGAAGCGGGCATTGGTGTGAATCTGCATTACATCCCGGTTCACACTCAGCCTTACTACCAGAACCTGGGGTTCCAGCACGGTGACTTCCCAGAGTCTGAGTGTTACTACCGGGAAGCGATCAGTCTCCCGATGTTCCAGGGGCTGACGAACGCCCAACAAGACGAGGCAGTTGAGGCGCTCAAGAAGGTCGTTCTTTCGTGAAGCTCGCGATCATTCCAGCCAGAGGCGGCAGTAAGCGAATTCCGAGGAAGAACATTAAAACGTTTTGTGGGAAACCAATGATTGCCTGGTCTATCGAGGCAGCTCAAAAAAGCAACTGCTTCGATAGAGTTGTTGTTTCAACGGATGACGCGGAGATTGCTGAAGTAGCTGAGCGCTGCGGCGCCAGTGTTCCATTTCTGCGGCCTGGAGAGCTCTCCGACGACCACACTGGAACCGTGCCCGTTATTCGCCACGGAATTGAATGGTTCCAACAAGCGGGAGAGAGGGTGGAAAAAGTCTGCTGCCTGTATGCGACTGCGCCATTTGTCAGTCCGGACGACATCCTCAAAGGACTGGCTGCGCTGGATGACGAAGCAGTCGATTACGCATTTTCTGTGACCAGTTATGCCTTTCCAATCCAAAGAGCCATTCGCATCACCGGTCAGAACCGGGTCGAGATGTTTGATAGCCAATATTTCAATACCCGATCGCAAGACCTCGAAGAGGCCTATCACGATGCGGGCCAATTCTACTGGGGCCGAGCACAGGCCTGGCTTCAGGAAAAAATGATTTTCGGAGCGGGTTCCGAACCGGTCATTCTTCCGCGGCACCGGGTTCAGGATATCGACACCCCGGAAGATTGGGTGCGCGCGGAGTGGATGTTCAAGGCCATGTGGGCTCAGGATGGCCACGGCTCATGAAAGTTGTTTTCAGAGCCGATGCCTCTCTGCAGATTGGCACCGGCCATGTGATGCGATGTCTTACGCTTGCTCAGGGACTCGCGGCCAGGGGGCATGAGTGCCACTTTGTTACTCGTTTGCATCCAGGGAACTTGAATGAGTACATATCCCAGTGTGGGTTCGCCGTTCAATCACTGGAATCCCCGGAGAAGCCGGTGCAGCAAGGTGCGCAGGGCGATTATGCCAGTTGGCTTGGTGTAAGCCAGAGTGAGGATGCCGCGGCGAGTGCACCTGTTATTGAAGCGGTTCAGCCAGATTGGGTGATTGTTGACCACTATGCGCTGGGCGCTGATTGGGAAACCGCGATCAAAAGCCCGAAGCGGATTATGGTCATTGATGATCTGGCGAACCGAAATCATCGTTGTGACCTTTTGCTTGATCAGACTTACGAGCGTCAGAACGTTGACTACCGCGCTTTGATTCCTTCCCAGGCCAAGATGCTCTGCGGCGCGGAATACGCACTTTTACGCGAAGAGTTCAGTGAACTCAGGGCCTATAGTCTTGATCGCAAGAAGTCAGGCAACCTTGACCACCTGTTGGTTACGATGGGCGGTGTGGATAAAGACAACGCGACCGAGCAGGTACTGAATGCTCTGAAGAACTCTCAACTGCCAGAACAATGCCGATTGACTGTTGTGATGGGCAATAACGCGCCCTGGCTCAGAAGCGTGCAGGCCGCCGCCTCAGCGCTTCCCTGGCCGACGGAGGTGCGTGTTGGTGTGAGGGATATGGCAGCACTGATGGCGAATTGCGATGCAGCGATTGGCGCCGCTGGGGCGACGTCCTGGGAGCGCTGCTGTCTTGGCTTGCCAACTATCATGGTCGTTCTGGCTGATAATCAGCGGCTAGTTGCCAAGGGCCTGGCTGAGGCCGGTGCGGCTCTGGTAATCGACAATATTAATATTGTGTCGCTTAAATTACCCGAAGCCATTCAACGTTTGGCATCATCTGATAGTGATCGTTGGAAAATGTGCAGCCGGGCTGCCTCTATTGTCGACGGGCTTGGTGCTCACCGGGTAATAGACCAGATGGAGCAGGGTAGCCATGAGTAAAACCGGAAACTCTGTTCGGCCAATGGAGTCGCGAGATCTCGAGATGGTGCTGAGATGGCGCAACGACGAATCTGTGCGCCGTTATATGTATACCCGGCACGAGATCACCCTGGAAGAACACGCGCAATGGTTCAAACGTGCCATTGTTGCCGCTGACCGACACCTGCTGATTTTTGAGCGAGAAGGCGTGCCTCTGGGCTTCATAAACTTTCATGAGAAAGGCCCAGCCGGTATTGCTGACTGGGGATTCTATATAGCGCCAGAGGCGCCCCGGGGTACGGGTTCCGAGTTGGGAAAAACTGTCTTGAACTATGGGTTTGGCAGTATCAATCTACATAAAGTTTGTGGCCAGGCACTTGGCTTCAACACCGGTTCTATCCGTTTTCACGAAAAGCTCGGATTTACACGGGAAGGTGTGTTGAGGCAACAGCACTTTGATGGCAGAACTTACCACGACATTATCTGTTTCGGTCTTATGCACAACGAATGGCATAAGCCGGCGTGAGGGAGAATATTCTATGAGCATACCCAGCATCCAGATTGCCGGCAGACGAATTGCGGCTGACGAGCCGCCATACATCATCGCTGAGTTATCGGCAAACCATAACGGAAAGCTCGAAACAGCGCTGAAAATCATCGAAGAGGCTAAAAAAGCCGGTGCAGACGCCGTGAAACTCCAGACTTACACGGCCGACACGATCACCCTGAACTGCGACTCTGAAGACTTTCAGATCCATGGCGGGCTATGGGATGGGAAAACACTGTATGAGCTATACCAGGAAGCCCACATGCCCTGGGAGTGGCACAAACCTTTGTTTGAGCATGCGCGTCAGCTGGAGATTCCTATCTTCAGTTCTCCGTTTGATAATACCGCAGTGGACTTGCTCGAAGATCTCAATGCCCCTGCTTACAAGATAGCGTCCTTCGAGGCGATTGATCTGCCCTTGATTCGTTATGTGGCGAGTACTGGGAAGCCAATGATCATCTCCACCGGCATGACCAACGCCGAGGAGGTGGAGGAAGCCATTGCAGCCGCGCGGGAGGGCGGTTGCCGTGAACTGGCTATTCTGCATTGCGTTAGCGGCTATCCGGCTCCTTCGGATGAGTATAACCTTCGGACCATTCCCGCCATGATGGAGCGCCACGGCTTAGTAACGGGGCTGTCTGATCATACTCTTGATAACACCACGGCCATTGCGAGTGTCGCCTTGGGCGCTTCGATTGTCGAGAAGCACTTTACCCTCGATAGAAAAGGCGGCGGTCCGGACGACAGCTTTTCACTGGAGCCTGCAGATCTCTCTGATCTATGCCGTCACGCTAGAATAGCTTGGGCGGCATTGGGTAAGGTGAAGACCGAACGTTCTGCAAGTGAGAAAGGGAACGCGCAGTTTCGGCGGTCGCTTTATGTATGCAAGCCTTTGAAAAAAGGGGAGATTATTACTCCTGAAAATGTTCGCAGCGTTCGTCCAGGGTTCGGCCTTCAGCCTAAGTATTTTGATCGAGTAAGAGGAAAAGAAATAAAACAGGATCTAGAGCCAGGAACAGCCCTTACATGGGAAATGGTAAAGCTAGATTAGTGCTAAAAATAAAGGATCTAGAAATTGAGAGATATAATTCTAACTACATATCCTGAAAAAGGATCAAGAAACGTTGGTGATAACCTAATAACTGAGTCTGCAAAAAAATTGGTCAGGCATCGTGTGCCAGAATATGACCCAATCGAGCTTTTCAGAGAAACTCAGCTAGATCCTTCACTAATAGAAAATTGTAAAAGTATATTGGCTCCGGGGTTTCCTGTTAACAATAGGACCTACCCCGATCTCTACGCTCTTTCCGAAGATCTTGCGGATATATCCGATAAAACTTATGTGGTGGGTTGTTCGTTCCAAAGCTTGGATCCTAGTTCCAAAGCTTACGCTCAATATGAGTATGACCCAAAAACCCTATTGTCTCTTAAAAGTCTCTCACGCACCACTGGTGTGATACAATGTAGGGATTATGCAATTAGAGATATGTTAAAAAATAATGGAATCTCTGCGTCATATATCGGAGATCTTGCTCTATATGACGATTCACTGGTGTGTTCAGGGACAAAATTTCCGAAGACTATCTCATCAATAGCTTTTTCTATTCCGCATAAACCAAAATTTTTTAGCCAGGCAAGGAAGCTACTGCACTTAATAAAAAGGGAGTTTCCGAATGCAGAGCTATACGTTACGCATCACAGCATTCCAAATGAGCATTCTATAAAGGTCGCAGAGACTGCAAAGCATGTTGGGTTCCGCGAAGTTGATCTTTCTGGTAATTGTGAGAATTTGAATTTTTATCAAGATATAGATATCCACATCGGGTACCGATTACATGGGCATATTTTTTTCTTGAGAAACAGAAAGCCTAGCTTCCTGTTAGCAGAGGATTCAAGATCTGCGGGGATATCTCAAACATCATTTCTTAGAAACGGAATCTTCATGGGTGTCAATGATTCAATGGTCCCAGACAAGGACGCTCCCTACTTTCTAATGAAGAATCTTCGTTATGAAATAAGAAATAATTTTTCAAGTTTTATCAATACTTTTTCATTCATTGATAAATCATACCGCTCTGCTGTCCGTCCTTACTTTGATGAGTTTTCGAAGCATTTAGGATGGAGACCAAGCAGGCTGTCTGCTCTGAAGTCCAGCTTGAATTTTTGGTCAAAGTAAAATATTAGTCTATTCTGAGGAAGACTCGTGGTTTTAACAAAGACTCGGAAGTTAATAAAGAAACTGTTCGCGGAAAAGAAAGAAACTGCGCGTCCACTGAACAATGAATCGACAAACATCCGAAAATTCCAAAAATTGGTAAAACTCAGAAATTTTAGATCCGCTGAGATCATTGCGGTTGATCTTGTCTTTAGTGAATTGAGCTTTGTTGCGAAGCTCAATGTAATAAACTGCTTCTTAAGCGGTACACAAGGCGTAAGAGCCGATTGGTTATTGGAAAGTAACTATACCGAACTTATGGAAGCTGCTGAAGGTAGTAGCCGTTTCGCCCTGAAATATTGCGCGACGATCGCGAATTGCGGTTTGCCCTATCAAGTAAAGATTGACGCAATTGAAAAGATTATAAATATAGTGAAAGGCGGTGATCAAAAGCATGAGTTAGACGTACGGTGGATATACTATCAGACTAAAAGTAGTGGTGGCGAAGCGTTAGACCCAAGAGAGTTTATTGAAGATCGAGAACCGGATTCTGATAGTTTGCCAGCTTTTGTAAAATTTCTTATTCAAGCTAGGTCTTTTGGACATGATGAATTTGTGCAATCGAGTTTGGAGAATTTAAGAGAGCGATTCTCTATTTCGGAACCCAATGTTGCAAAGGCGTATATAATTTGCAATCCCGATTATTTTTTAGATATTAATAATGGCCTAAAGGTTTCGGAAATCGATCTGCCATATAATCTTTCGCTCATCCCCGCTATACTTCCACTAGTGTCGAAATCGGATTTCGCTCGCGATTGGTTTTCTAAATGCGCTGAGCACTATGTAAATATTTATGTGAAACTATCAGTTTACGAGAAAAATTCAGTTCTGAGAACCTTTCTTTATGCAGAAATGCATGATTTAGTTCTGAAGCTATCTGAGTTTGATGCCGAAAGCCAACAGTTAATGCCAATATGGATAGCAAAAGGATTTCGATATTTTGAGAATGATGATTATCGTTCTGCGAACGACTGTTTTCTTTACGCTTTAGAGCAAGATCCAGGAGACAAAACTGCGGCTGCTGGATTACGTTTAACACTAACTCGTGTTGGGTTTGATCCAGGTGAGATTCTAAATGTTCGTAGAAGGATTGGATACGGCACAAAGAGCAACGGTCGTCCCGGAGTTCGATACCTTGGCAGTGAATACACCTTAGCATTGCTACTGACTGGTGATTACCTCAGAGGCCAGTACACTACGAGGGACTCGAAGAACTGGCTGGAACTGAAAAACGTTTATGGACCGAAGTTTTTAAACTGTGAGTCATTGCTGAAATGTCAGGAACCCGAGCGATCATCGTTATTCGTGATTGGAGATTCGGGCGTTGGGGATGAGATTCGAGCAGCGCAATTTTATTCTGCAATTAGTAGTCGGTTTAGGAAGGTTTATGTCAGTTGCGACCCACGCCTGTACAACATCTTTTCCTTATCTTTTCCGGAAATTGATTTTATTCCTGTTGAAAGGTTTAGGAGAGGCGTTTCAGAGCGAAAATTGCAATCAGGAGGTGAGCCAAATAATCAAAGACTTGTCGGGTTTGATGAGAAGGTTTCAAATTATTTGACTGAGCAATGTCGGCAATATCTTGAAGGGTGTGATTATATCACTTACTCACAAAATCTTTATTTTAATTATTTTTTAGGAGATCTAAATCGGCCAGAGCACGCCGCTTATCTGAGATGGCCAGCTCAAAGAACGGGTCCAGCTGAAGATGGTGTTCTGAGGGTGGGTTTGTTATGGCGAAGTCATTTTAGGTCTGGGTCGAGAAAATATATGTATTTAGATATCAAAGATTTTGGACCCCTCACCGGCGTCCAGAGCCTCGAATTGTTTTCTATCCAGCATTGTATCGATCCCGAAGAGCAACTGTGGTGTCAAAGCAATAATATTAAAATCTTTGAAGATCTTGACTTGTTTAACGATTTTGAGGGTGCGTGCGAAGTTCTTCAGACATTAGACCTCGTTATTGGTATCAGCTCAGTACCTGTAGAATTAGCTGCAGCACTCGGAGTGGAGGTCTGGATGCTTGGCTTCTCTCCTGAGAATTATTTTCTAAGAACGGCCGGGGGAAGAGACTCTCATGATAGGTACACGCTAAACTCAAGTGTTATAGCGCCGCCCTGGATTGATTTTTCTAACCCAAGGAGTGTATGTGTTGAGCAAGTATTCGAAGAAGTTTCTAGACGACTTGAGATTAAGTTAAAGGGACCCGTTGATGAAGTTTTTGCCAATGAACTTTATTAAAGGGACACTTACAAAGATCAAGCTCGCCATCCTAAGCGGGATTTTCCAGTATTTCCCCGGATTAGTTCAGGCGATAGTTACCCGCTATTTAGCAAGCGTGGATCAAGTCGGCATCATTTATCACGCTTTATCTCATTCTCGAGACCCGGTTATAACCCTAAACTTTTTTAGCAATCATTCTGGGTATCCTTGGACAACGATATGGGCCGCAGTCAAAAAAGTATCGAGGGATGAAAAGACGGTTTGGCGAGATTTATTTAGAGCGCGTGCGTTGTTACTCGATATAGAGCTTCGGCTGTGTATTGAGGTAACGGAATATTTGAGCGTGGAATCGGGCGAAATTATCGATTTCTCTGCTTTGGTTAATGAGTATTCCGGTGTTGTATCGCCCTCTGCTAAGCCAGGGACGTTAGGTGGGATGTTGGCGACGCTTTTGGTTGCTAGGGCGCCGATTGAGGACGTTGTTCGGTTGCTTGACCAAATTGGTGCAGCACCGTCATCGCTAACCGAGTTTCAGCAGATTAAGTTTTTGACTCGTCTTGAACAGCAGGGTGAAAGGGACAAATTCCAATTCTGGCAAGATCGGCTGGCTAGCTCCTTTTCAAAAGCCGGGCGGTTGAAAGTTGCGTTGTTGAACGCGGGTTTATTTGAAGTTGGTGCAAGCCGTTTTCCCCAACTAGAGAAGGAATTCTTGTCATTACCTTTTAGAGCTTCGGAGAAATATAGGGATGAAGTTAACCCTGTGTATAGCAGAATTCCAAACTCAATGAATTTTTTGGCAGCTCGGTTTGATGCTGAACAAAAACGTAAACTCAGGTCCTTGGTCATTAATGCCATCGAGGAGGGTGACCGGCTATCGTATCTCCGGTTGGGTGATGGAGAATGCTATGGCTTCGCTGATCAAGCCAATGTTGATGAGTTCGGAGAGGTAAGACAAGAAGAGCATTGGTGGGGGGAGCAGTTAGATGTACCACTTCGGCACGAGCTTCAGGCTCGTTTTCGGGAATCGGTGGCTGAGTCTACGATTCTTGGTGTTCCTACAGTGCTCAGGTTGATTAGAGATTTCAATTTGTCCTATCGAGGGGATTATCCAGTTAACTCGCTCATGGCAAGAATTTTCTGTGTAATGAAGGAGTCGGCCTCGTATTATGACGAAAAGTTTATTGTTGAAGATCAGAGTAATCTTTACTTGTTTGATCAAAGTTTCATCGAAATGATTTTTAACGCGGCGGAAAAAGTATGTGTGGTATCCGGCGTCAAGGCGGATCTGATAGAGCGCTGGGCTCCGGATCGAACCAAGTTACAGTGCATAGAGGTTCCGACACATCGATTATTGCGCGAGGGAAATGTGGGTTCCACTACCCCGGGAATATTGCCGCACGTTTATAAGCGTTATCTTGAGTCTATTAGGGCTCATGCGGGACCCAATGTAGTTTTTCTGGTTTCGGCGGGTTTCATTGGTAAGATCTTTGTCGCTGAAGCGGCCAGGCAGGGCTCTGTAGCCCTGGATGTTGGCCAAACGCTCGTTTCCGTCGCAGAAAAGACGAGAGTGAGCGGATGAGCTTGATTCGATTCACCGCACTTTTTTTTAAAGGCCTGCGAAGAAACTTCAAGATCATTCGGTACGGCGACGTTCCTGACGTTTATCAAACACCCGCAATCCTGGAACGCTACTCATTTGCTTCGCCTGGATTCAACGGTTTTGTATGCTCAGCGAAAGAGCTTGCCAGGCACCTTTTACGGAGGCGCCTCAAGGTTTACAGCGTGCCGGTAAAACCATTCATCTATTGTGGCGGTTCAGCGAACAACGAGCGCGAGTTTTCATTCTTCTCCCGTTTGCTTACGAGTGATTTACCCATTTCTGATTATGGGCAAGAGCAGAACCTCTCGTTCGTTTCCGCGAAAGAGGTCGATAAAACCCGGTTCGAAATGATGGTGTCGGTAGCGTTGTTTTGTTTCTGTTTGCTCTACTTATTTAGGATCCGCGTGGGCCCGGTCTCTCTGAAGTATCTTCTGACATACAGCAAAGTTTTTTTACAGGTATACGCAAGCACGCGCCGGCAACAGGTGAATGTGAGTGCTTTGGTTGTAGCCAATGACCACACCGACTTCCCCGTCGCTGCATCAATGGTCATGCAGTATCTCCATGTCCCGGTGGTTTACGTGCAGCACGCAGAGATTTCCAGTGCGTTCCCCCAGTTGGATTTCAGCGTTTCTGTTCTTCGGAATCAAAAATCATTGGATATCTATCGGGCTATTGGCCCAGTTCCGGGTGATGTTTTCGTGATTCCTCGGCGTGAAAAGTCGGAGCATTTTATGAAAATGCTTGAAAGCAGAGCACAGGAGGTCTCGGTCGTTGTCTACTTGAGTTCTGTATTTGATGAGGAAGTGGTTCTACGTTGCGTGGATGCCTTACGGTGCAATCCCGGGGTGGTGAACGTGGGTATTAAGCCCCATCCGCGAGCTAACCAGGAATTTCTACACACTGTACGCGGGGTGAGCATTTACGATAGTATCCCGCCGTTTGAACACGTTGCCATTGTGCCTAACTCATCAGTCGTGATCGAGCTGCTTGAGGCTGGCACTCCTGTTTTTCAGTACTTTCAACTGGACGGCGTCGGTCACGATTACTATGGCTTTGTCAGCGAGGGAGTTGCCCCGGAAGTGTCGACGAAGGATCTGAGCGGATCGTTCTGGATGTCCGAGTTTTATGATGATAATTGGGTGTCAAAATTCGCAGCCTACAGCCCTGCGGTGGACGACTCTTGGCGCGCCTCTGTCCCTGCGCTGATTGCCAAGATGGAAAGCTATTTACGCCCAACTTCCTGACAATAGGTGCCTTTTGATTTCTTCATTTCTGAAGTATTTGTGGGTTCGCCTGCCTTCGGTTGGGGGCTTTTTTTTCAAACCCCGTAAACGAACTTATCTGTTCCTTCCCATTAATGGCGCTGGGCTGGGTCATCTGACTCGCTCACTTGCTATCGCGCGCAGACTAAAGCGGGAACAACCCGATGCTGAGATCATTTTTCTGACTACAAGCATTGGTGTGGCGTTGGTGCACAGGGAGGGCTTTTCTTGTCACCATGTCACGCCTGCCGCCTTGCTGAATACTGGTGCGATTGAATGGAATTCATTGTTTTTCAAGTCGTTGAAGAACGTTCTGGATATCCACAAGCCTTCCTGCCTTGTGTTTGATGGCACGATTCCCTACTTAGGCTTGCAGAGGGTTATGCATTCGTATCGTCGGATCAGCTATGTCTGGATCAAAAGAGGGCTTTATAAAGATGGTACCGATCTCAGCCGGTTGCAATCGCTGACTCGTGGTTTCAAGGCCGTTATTTCCCCGGGAGAGTTAGGTGCTGACACAGGTGCCTCTTTCCAAGATTCGAAAATCTACCCGGTTGAGCCTATTTCTCTGCTAGACAAGCCCGATCTGCTTGCTAAAGGTGAGGCCAGGCAAATGCTCCGCCTGGATTCGGCTAAACCATGTGCCTATGTTCAACTTGGCGCAGGTAATATAAATGGTATAGCAGATGTTCAGGACTGCATTATTGCCGCTTTGAAGCGCAAAGGGGTTCAGGTGGTACTTGGCCAATCGCCAATCGCTCTGAATCCGAAGCCGGACTTACGAGCCGATTCGGTGATTGTCGACTACCCGAACAGCAAGTATTTCTCCGCTTTTGATTTTGCGGTTCTGGCCGGTGGGTACAACTCCGTGTGCGAAGCTGTGACTCTCAGCCTTCCTGCTATTTTCTTCCCGAATACCGAGACCGGGGCGGACGATCAGTTGAAGCGTGTTCAGAACGCCTGTGCTTATGGGAAATACGAGGTCATGGTTGAGTATAGTGAAGAACAATTTGAGCGTATGGTCGACCAACTCCTGGTTAAAGGTCGTTCGCCGGAGGGCTCAGGGCAATGCAACGGAGCCGACTCGGCTGCCAGATTGCTTACGCAGGTCTGATGACTCCGACTCTTTGGCTGGTTTGCACCTATGAAAGCTGTTTTTACTGACATTGGCAAAGCCATTCGCTGGTCTGTCTCCCTCGGAAATAAGTTTCTTCGGGTTGTTCCCGGGCTTACCTTTCTTGCGGTAATGTGCAGCGTTTTTAGCCAGTTTTTCCTGCTGATTGGCTTCCTGTTACCGCTAAAAGTGGTTCTGTTGCTTGGAAGTGACAGCGTTCCTGTCTATTTTCCTCCAATTTTCCATGATTTTGGCCGGGATGGGCTTGTGCTGGTGCTCAGTTTGGCCGCCGTGATGTTTTATCTGCTGCACCTTGCTACCTCAAAGTTAGTGGATATAGCCGCTTCTTCAGCCAGCAATCGTTTGCTGGCGCGTAGTAGAAAAATGGCCATATTTGAAAACCAGAAAGATATCGCAGCGAAAGGTTATCAACGATACAGCCAAAGCCTGGCTGCGGTCAGTTTTTTTTCTATATGCTTGGTTGTAATGGCTTTTTTCTATTCTAAGGTGGCTATGGTCATCGTGGGGTATGTGGCCGTGTGTTTTATTTTTGTCGGACTGTTGAGCTCGCTCTCCCAGGCATTTCTTGATCGCTTACATCGGGACCTAGGCTCGATCGTTAAAGTATTGGGAAGTGTCGGCTTTCTGGTAACGTTTGCGTTTATTGTATTGGACCATTTATTTGGATCGGCACCGGGAATCATTGTTTCGGTTGTTTCGTTGCTGCTGGGCCGGCAGGCGTTCGGGCGAATGGCTAACCTGATAAAAGACATTCAGGGTCTTTACGGCCAGCGGGCGCAGTTGGCGGCCCTGTTCTTCCACGGTCGTATTTTTATGCAACGGCCAAAAGGCCTCGATAAAGGCATATGGGGGTTGGTAGAGCCCGAAGTTCGTGATGAATGGCTCGGTAGTCTGTTAGAGGAAGTGGTTGGCGGTAAGAATCCAGAATTTACCGTCGAGTGGTTTGATCTCGGGTTACCTGACGTTCTTTGTTACCAGGTCGGATTGGTCTCTGGGGAAGATGAACGATCTTTCTTAGTTAAGGTCTTTAACGCGAATCGATCTGCGTGGGCGAAGCACGAGGCTACGATTCTCGTTGGCCAATCAGATTTGCCGACGGTGCCATGTGTCTCTTTAACGCTGGTTCATGGCTTGCATTGCCATGTGTTTGAGACCACAGGTTTGATTCAATGTAGCAAACCTGAAACTGCGAAGAAATTGCCCGATTTTCGTGTGAAATTGTCGGCATGCGAGCCATCACATGAACTCGCCTCGCTCTATTTGCGGTCCCATCCGCAGGTCTGGCAGAGGGTGGAGCCAAACTCAATACGTCGCACGGGGCACCTGTTAGGGCAAAAAGCAGAAAGCGATCTGATTGAAAAGCTCCTTTCCGCAATTTCTGACATCAAAGCGACATTAAAGGAATTGCCGCACGCGGTAAGCGCTCCGGATATTCGGGTTGGTATGTTGTGGAAGGACAGCGAGGGGAACTGCTTGCTGGTCCACTGGGCAGTTTGGAATATCGAGCCGCTGGGCACAAAGTGGCCGCTTGGAGATGATGAAGGGAGCATCTTTGTTCATCATCTCCAAGTAGTGGAGAAAGGAAGGTCCGAAGTAGCTGATCTTAATCCCCACCGGGTGCGGTTGGCGGCGATTTTTTCCGAGTTGGAATTCAGACTGACACGTGGTCGGTATCTGGAAGCCTATTCCCTGATGTCGCCTTTGTTGAGCGAATACGAGCGAACTTAAGGCTTCTTGTGTAGTTGAGATTTGGAGGGTGTGTGGCTCAGGTTGCCATGTTTGTCTGGAACGATTTTCGTAATGATGCCCGGGTAAAAAACGAGGCGCTGACTCTGGCATCGGCAGGGCATCAGGTTACCGTGCATGCTCTGTTCACTCCAGGTGTAACCCCCCGTTATGAAGAGGTTGCGCCGGGTGTTGCGGTGAAGCGTCACGGTCGAAAGCAAGGTGCCCGGTTGGCTAAGCCCCGTGTTCACACGGCGAAACGCAACGGGTTTGAGCTGGTGGTGCTGATGGTCAGTCGGTTGCTGACCCATCTGGCGGTTATGGTGGCTATGATCAGGGAGCGCCCTCAGGTTGTCCATGCGCATGATGTGAACGTGCTTCCCACAGCGTGGCTCGCGAGTGGCTTTGGTGGCGCGAAACTGGTGTATGACGCCCATGAGATTAGTTCAGGCCGTGAGGGTTATCGCACGATCGGGCGATTGGTCGCCTGGGTCGAGAAAAAGATCATGCCTCGCGCGGCCGGTACCATCACCACAACGGATGCCCGCGCTAAATTTTTCGCCCGTGCTTATGGCATTCCCCGGCCCCTGGTGTTGCAGAATCGGCCGCGATTGGTTTCCGTGACCGGTGATGACCGCATTCGGAAAATGCTAGGGTTGTCTGCAGAGCGCCCCATTGTAATCTATCAGGGTGGTCAGCAGCCGGGCAGGGGGCTTGAGCGCCTGGTGGCCTGTGCCGCCCGTGTTCCCGATGCCTACTTTGTATTCGTGGGCGGCGGCAGTATGCATGAGGAGCTGAAGCAACTGGCGGCGGAGTTGTTGTTGACCGATCGGGTGTTTTTCATTCCAACCGTTCCGCTGGCGGAACTTCCTTTTTTCACAGCCTCTGCCGATATCGGTGTTCAGCCGATCGAGAACACCTGTCTTAATCACTTTACAACCGATTCAAACAAGTTATTTGAATACGTGGTTGCGCGTTTGCCGGTAGTTGCATCGGATCTTCCCGAAATTGCCAGAGTCGTGCGCGAGCATGATCTCGGTCTGTTGGTAAAGCCTGGGGATTCGGATGCTCTGGCCGATGCGCTGAATCGCCTAGTGGCGGACCCGGAAATGCGCGCCCATTTTTCCGAGTGCGCGGAACGTGCTGCCGATACGCTGAATTGGGAAGAGCAAGAGCAGTCCCTGGTATCCATGTATGAACGCATCCTCTCGCGGGAACCGGGATGACTGCGGTTTCCGTTGAATCTCCACGTCGCGTTTTGTTGCTGACGTACTATTTCCCCCCGGATCTATCAGCTGGCTCATTCAGAGCAGAGGCGCTGGCCAATGCACTTCTGGTCGCTGACCCGAGCTTGAAGCTGGACATCGTGACGACGGAGCCAAACCGATACCAACGCCATTGTCCTTCTGCTACCCCGGAAGACGCGACACCATACCGCGTTGCACGCATTCCGTTGCCCGCCAAACGCCATGGATTGTTCGGGCAGATTCGGTCGTTCCTGGCCTTTGCCAATGGTGTCAGAAAACAGACGACTGGCAGCCAGTACGACCTGGTGATTGCGACGTCCTCCCGTTTGATGACGGCTGTTCTGGGCACTTGGGTTGGTGCCAGAGCGGGCTCCCCGGTGTATCTGGATATCCGCGATATCTTTTTAGAGACCCTGGATGATGTTTTTCCCGGGCCCTTGCTTTGGCCCGTCCGGCGTTTGTTCTCAGTAATGGAGCGTTGGCCGCTAAACCGGGCACACCGGGTCAATCTGGTGTCTGAAGGTTTTCTGCCGTATTTCCGCAAGCGATACACGCGCCGCGATTATGCCTTGTTTACTAATGGCATTGATGATCAGTTTGTTGCGCTTGCGGACCAATTGCCGTCCGCGCTGCCTTGTGAACGTTCTGGCCAGCTGCCGCACGTGGTGTATGCCGGCAATATCGGTGATGGCCAGGGCCTGGAGAAAATTCTGCCGGCCCTCGCGGCCACCCTCGGCGGCCGCGCCCGAATTACCGTCGTTGGCGACGGCGGTGCCCGGGGCAGGCTGCTCGCGGAATGTAAAAGGTACTCCATCGACATTACCGTACTTGACCCCATACCGCGTAATGAGCTTTTGACCGTCTATGATTCCGCGGACGTGTTGTTTCTTCACCTGAACGATTACCCTGCCTTCGAAAGAGTACTACCGTCCAAGTTGTTTGAGTATGCGGCAACGGGCAAACCGATTTTGGCGGGCGTTAGTGGTTACGCCAGAGCTTTCATCGAACGGGAGTTACCCGGAGCTGGAGTGTTTTCTCCTTGTAATGTGGCGGAGGCGGAAGCTGCGTTTATGGAGCTTTCTCTTGAGGTGACAGACCGGTCTGCGTTTGTGGCACGGTTCAGCCGCCATGGGATAATGGCCAGAATGGCGTGGGATGTTCTGAGTTGCCTTCCGGAGCCAGGAAATGACTGAGCGAATTCTTGTAACCGGTGCCACGGGATTCGTCGGCAAGGCGCTCTGCCGGTATCTTTTTGCCCATGGCTATCGTGTGAGAGGCGTTGTGCGGGGTGATCGTCAGCCGCTGGCTGATGTCGAGTATGTTCCCATCGGTGACCTCGAATCTGTCACCCGCCTGGAATGGGGCAGGCTGCTGGACGATGTGCAGGTGGTCATTCACTGCGCCGCCCTCGTGCACCAGATGAAGGGCGTGGCCGACCCTGACGCCTATTACCGGATCAACACGGCAGTGACGGCATCACTGGCTGAAGCCGCAGCCGAAGCCGGCGTTCGACGGTTTGTGTTTCTCAGCACGGTTAAGGTGCTGGGAGAGTTCACAGAACCGGGCAGGCCGTTCCGTTCTGATGCTCCAGCCAATCCGCAGGACGACTACGCGCGATCAAAGTGGTTGGCGGAACAGGCACTGACGGCAGTCGGTGAAAGAACGGGCATGGAGGCTGTTATCCTTCGCCCGCCCCTGATTTATGGGCCAGGTGTAGTTGGCAACTTTAAATCTCTGATGCGCTTGGTGAAAAAAGGAATCCCTTTGCCGCTGGGCGCCGTTAACAACAGGCGGAGCATGTTGGCCATCGGTAACCTTCTGGATGTGTTTACATTGTGCATTCAGCGGCCAGAACCACTTTCGGGTACGTTCTTGGTGAGCGATGGCAAGGATGTGTCTACCGCCGAATTGGTATCAGCTTTGGCATACTCGCAGGGTGTGCGCGTATGCATGCTCCCGGTGCCGGTTAGCCTTATGCGCCTCGTTGGTTGGTGCCTGGGGCGAAAAGCTGCGGTAGACCGGCTATGTGGTGATTTGCAGCTTGATATCCAGGCTGTATGCGATGCTCTGGAGTGGAGACCGCAGCGCACCATGTCGGAGGAGCTAGAGACAATGCGGGAAGATCCGGGAGAACAGGTTTGAGCAGTAATACCGTTTGGCATGAGCACAAGGTAATTCGGGACGAGCGCGCCCGCCCCAAAAATCAGTCTTCTTACCTGCAGGCGCGCCATCTCATATCAGATCCAGCGCACCTATCGAAATAATGCTTCTATTGATTCAGCGAGATTTCTCAATCACGTCCTGCGCCAAGGTCGACCGCTCGCCGATCAGCGCCGCACCTTCGTAAGTCAGGTGACTGTAGTCACGGTACAGAATGGTACCGTCTATCTGGGTTTTGCAGACGCCGTCCTCGCACAGGAAGTCAAAAACATCCAGCAGTTCAACGTTGGCGCGCTCTGCAGCATCAGCCATCATATCGAGTGCCGCTCCGCGATACGTTCGATTCGCCTCTACACTTATGGTGCAGTCAGATTGAGGTACCAGTCTGAGCTTTTCCCGGGCCTTGCTTTCCAGGCAGTCTCCTATGTCCGAGCCGTCCGCGGGAGGCGGCGCAATGAACACGACTTTCTTTCCGGATTCGTGCAGTTCTGTCGCTAGTGCAGCGAGAGCCTTTGTAACTCGCTCAGTGGTCACATCGACCTGTTCGTAGTCCCCGGACTCGGTTTTGGTGAGCAAAAGATTGGACTTGCTCAATGGGGACTGCATCCGCCCGGCGATCACCACGATTTCAATCTGGTCGCTTTCTTTGGCGTAGTTCAGGACGTTCGAATTAAATTCCAGACAAGCCTGAGCGTAGTCACGGTTATAGGTGCTCTTGGGTGATCTCGAGAAACGTGTCGTCAGATACAGCGGATCACAGGCACCCATGGTGATTTGTTGCATGCCATATTCGCCCAGTGGGCCCATGAGCGCAGAAGCCCACGCCATTGCGTAGGAATCGCCCCACACCAGAACTCTAGGAGAATCGTTCGTTATGCATGTCTCATGGATGGTAAAAGGAGCATTTGGTTTGAGTGAGCATTCAAAAGCAACGCCGTAGTTTGTTCGACGGATGTGCTCAAAATCTTGATCTGGCGCGCTCATCGCCGCGACGGCGACCGGGGAAATGGCAATCGCAGCAGCACAACCCGATAAACCGCCGACAAATCTGCGCCGACTTGCCGGGCTGGACTTACGAAACGGTTCCTCAACGAAGCGATAGAGTGCGATGCTAAGCAGTAGTGAAAGTGCTAACGCGACGCAGATTGCGCTGATTGGCGGTTCCCCTTGATACAGCTCTCGCGTGAATACAAGAACGGGCCAATGAACGAGATAGAGTGAGTAGGAGATATCACCAATGCGGGCCATGGCTTTTACAGGGAGGCTGGTCTCCCACGCCACGCCATTGTGGCCGAGGATAATGATCAAAGTAGCGACGCACACGAGCAAAGCGTCTGTTCCCGGGTGGGAAAACCCTGTTGGAAAGAATGGAACGAACATCAGCAACACGAGCGCCGGAAGGCGCGCGAGCGAGATCCAGCGAATGCTGCTGGCAGACAAAGAGACAATCGCTGCTATCGACCCGAGGCCCAGTTCCCACATGCGTGTAAGAGGAAGATAGAATGCGGCATCCGGATACCTGGGCGCCAGATAAAGGCTTAGTGCAAAGCTGGCAACGGAAATGGCGGCAATAACCCCAAGCCACGCGCGCCTGCGAACGAAGAACAGTATCAGTGGCATCACAAAGTAGTACTGCTCTTCAACAGCCAGTGACCAGAAATGAAGTAAGGGCTTGGTTTCAGCAGCCGCTTCAAAGTAGCCGGTTTGACCCCATATCACAAAGTTGGCGACGAACAGTAAAGAGCCAACAACTTGTTCCCGCAGGTCTTCAAGAGCGAGCTCGCTCAATATGAGCGGGGCGCATGCGACAACAGCGGCAATCACCACAAATGCGGCGGGTAAAAGGCGCTTGGCCCGCCTGAAATAGAAGTTCAGAAAACTGAAGGTGTTAGCATCGATTCCGTCACGAATAATGCCGGTTATCAGGAACCCTGAGATGACAAAGAAAAGATCAACGCCCAGATAACCAGCGTAATCAAGCCCCGGTAGCTGTGCGTGGTAGAACAAAACCAGCAAGACCGCAAAACCCCGCAGTGCTTGAATATCAGGTCGGAATTTTGATTTAGGAGCACCTGCAGGGCTTATAATGTTAGTCACGGTTGTCCTCGCCGTAATTATGCAACACGCTATGAGGTATTGGTTCGAAATAGACGACAGTCTGGAATCAGTAGCTATCAGAGCCAGAGTTGAGCGCGCGACAGTGTCACGGATTACCCTTTTTTTCAATCATCTCCGCAAAGGGTTTCGCTCATGATTTACGTTACCGTCTCCCAGGCCCCAAAACTTGGAACGTTTGCTACGACTCAGTCACTCGGTAATTAGGTTCAGATTTTTAAACAACTAAGGTTTATTATACAAGGATGTAACAATGATCAACATCAATCACCATGGTGCTGTTAATGGTGTAACTGGTTCCTGCCACGAGCTCACAGTGAGCGGGCAGGGCGTCTTGGTAGATTGTGGTCTTTTTCAAGGCGAAGAATCGAATAAGGATGCTTCGGCCAGGAAGTTGGCTGTTGAGTTTCCAATCGACCACATCCGCGCGCTGATTGTTACCCACGTTCACATTGACCATGTAGGGCGTATACCCTATCTGCTCGCCGCTGGATTCGAGGGGCCTATTGTTTGTTCAGAGCCCTCGGCGATTATGCTTCCGGAAATTCTGGAAGACGCTCTGAAAATCGGCTTTACCCGCGACAAGGCGCTGATTGAGAGGGTGCTGGGATTGATTCGCTCCCGCACTGTTCCTGTACCCTATGGTGAGTGGCATTCTGTGTTCGATGAGGAAGACGCCGCGCTGCGGGTCCGGTTGCAACGGGCCGGGCATATTCTGGGCTCAGCGTACGTGGAATGCGATGCCCGGCATGGAGATGCCCGGGAGCGTGTTGTATTCAGCGGGGATCTGGGAGCGCCGCATGCGCCCTTGTTGCCGGAGCCGCAATCGCCCGAAAAAGCAGACCGTTTGGTGATTGAAAGCACTTACGGTGACAAAGATCATGAAGACCGGGAAACCCGGCGTTACCGGCTGAAATCCGTACTAGAGCACGCACTGGCAGACGGCGGCACCGTGCTGGTGCCGGCGTTCAGTATTGGCCGCACCCAGGAGCTGCTGTATGAGATGGAAAGCCTGATCGCAGAATTTGGCGATGCGGAGATTGGAGATGGAAAGCTGAGTTGGGCCGATCTCGAAATCGTCGTGGACTCGCCTCTGGCCGCCGAATTTACCCGCATATACGACCGGTTGAAGCCTTTCTGGGATGATGAGGCTATGGAATTGGTCCTAGAGGGCCGCCATCCGCTGTCTTTCGAGCAGCTTACGGTTATTGATGACCACCGGGACCATCTCGAGGCTGTCGACTATCTTGCCCGCACCAACCGCCCGTGCGTGGTGTTGGCCGGCTCCGGTATGTGCGCCGGTGGCCGGGTGGTGAACTACCTGAAGGCGATGCTGGGGGATGCGCGCAACGACGTGTTGTTCGTCGGCTACCAGGCCGCCGGCACGCCCGGGCGGGATATCCTTACGTACGGCCCCCGCGGTGGTTGGGTTGAGCTGGATGGTGAGCGGTATGATATTCGCGCGCAGGTGCATCAGGTTGGTGGGTACTCGGCCCATGCGGGGCAGGGGGATTTGTTAAGGTTTGTGGGCGGTATTGCTGACTCACCCTCGGAAATCAGAATTGTGCACGGTGATACAGGGGCCAAACGGGCCCTGAAAAACAGGTTTCAAGGTCTGGGGTATACAGGGATAATGATCCCGTGAATATTCCGGATAAAGTTCGTATTAAAAGGATTGGTTAGATGATGAAGAAGATCGCCGTTGTCGGTCTGGGTTACGTGGGCCTGCCGTTGGCTGCTGCGTTTGGTGAAAAGCGCGAAGTGGTCGGGTTTGATATTAATGCAAAACGAATCGGCGAGTTGAAAGACGGCGTGGATTTTACCCGTGAGGTTACAGCTGAAGAGTTGGCTGCATCGCATGGGCTATCGTTTACGGACTCAGTGGACGGCATTAGTGATTGCCAGATTTATATTGTCACCGTGCCAACGCCGATCGATGAGTTCAAATCGCCCGACCTTACTCCGTTGGTCAAGGCCAGCGAAAGCGTGGGTAAAGTGCTTAAAGCGGGTGATATTGTTATTTATGAATCCACGGTTTATCCGGGCGCAACCGAGGAAGTTTGTGTTCCTGTTCTGGAGAAAGTATCCGGCTTGAGGTTCAACCAGGACTTTTTTGCGGGTTATAGTCCAGAGCGAATCAATCCTGGTGATAAAGAGCACCGCGTCACTACTATTATGAAGGTGACCTCCGGGTCTACTCCGGAAATTGCTAAGGAAGTGGATGCGCTCTATGCCGATATCATTACCGCTGGTACTCATAAAGCGAGCTCGATCAAAGTCGCTGAAGCCGCGAAAGTAATCGAAAATACTCAGCGGGACTTGAATATTGCGTTGATCAATGAGCTTTCAATGATCTTCTCACGTTTGAAGATTGATACTCATGAGGTGCTGGCGGCCGCTGGAACCAAATGGAACTTCCTGCCGTTCAAGCCGGGTTTGGTTGGCGGGCATTGTATCGGTGTGGATCCGTATTACCTGACGCACAAAGCTCAGGCCACGGGATACCATCCTGAAATTATCCTGGCGGGCCGCCGAGTGAATGATAATATGGGGCCTTATGCAGCTTCTGAATTGGTCAAGGCCATGATCAAGGCCGGGCACACCATTGCCAGGGCCCGTGTGTTGGTAATGGGCTTTGCTTTCAAGGAAAACTGCCCGGATTTACGAAATACCCGCGTTATCGACGTAGTAAATGAACTACAGGACTTCGGCTGCACCGTCGACATCACCGATTGCTGGGCAGACAACGAAGAGGCCCGCCACGAATACGGCATCGATTTATTGGATAACCCGAAGAAAGGTGAATATGACGCGGTTATGTTGGCCGTACCCCATAGGGAGTATGCGTCGCTTTCTTCCACGGAACTCCGCGCATTTTTGAAAGATAATGGTGTTCTGTTTGATCTGAAAGGAGTGCTGCCATTAGGCGAAGCCGACTTACGTTTGTAATTTGTTTTCGGATCATCACTATTTAAACCAGCCTATGGCTGGTTTTTTATTACTGGTCGGTAAATAAAGTGCTTTGCCTTGATGGCGTATTTAACCTATTATTTGCGGTGACTTTTGGTCATACATCTTAAGGGTTTTTATTCATGGCAAAGATTAACGATTACTACCAGAAGAAACAGCTTATGGAAAAGCTTTCTGCAGAATTGGCGCAGCTGGAGCAGGACCAGGCTCTGAAAAGCGAGCTGGAATTCGAGAATAAAGTTCGCGCGCTGATGAAAGAATACAACAAGTCGCCGAAAGACGTGCTGCAGATTCTTGGTGCGATCGACCCCGCCATTGCCGGCGGCAAAGCGGATGCGCCTGCTGGCACCCGTGCCAAGCGCCCCCTGAAGACCTACAAGAACCCGCACACCGGTGAAGTGGTCAAGACCCGCGGTGGCAACCACAAGACACTGAATGAGTGGCGTGAGAAGCACGGAAAAGAAGCTGTGCAGAGCTGGCAGCAGGACTGATTCCGTTCGCGCCCTCTCTTCTGAGAGGGCGCAGCCCACCTCCCATCTGTGAACCAAATCATACTCCCCCTTTCCTTAACGCATTGTCATCTCTGCGTGTGACGGCGCTCACTCTATTGGCTTCAACGCCTGGGCTATAGTGCTTCCACGGCCAATCGACTACATAACGTTACAATTAAGGCCGAAACACCATTCAGAGACGCAAAACGATGACAAAGAACGCGTACGGACACGCTGTTCTTGCACTGGCTTGCCTGGGTATTGTGCCCGTTGCCCAGGCCGAGCTGGAACCCATTTCCGAACAGGAGATGAGCGAAGTGCAGGGGCAGGGCTTCATGGCCATCGAAAACCTGACGGACGGTGTGCATCAATTCACCCGCATGTCACTCACCATTGATGCGGAAACCCGTGTGAATGCGGACAGCATGACGCTGGGCAGCATCGACGGTGGCGCCGATTTCCAGGCAGCGGACGTGGCGCTGGGCCACATTGCCCGTGAGGACGGCGTGCAGCGCATTGACGGCCAGACCTATACGGCCGGCGACACAGTGCCGTTTGTGGGGCTGAAGCCGTACATTGAGCTGGCGGAGGTGGACAACCAACTGGCCGGTTTCCGCATGGGCTTCCGCGAGGCCCGCGGCACTTTCTCGTCAGACATGGAATCTTTCAGTGGCAACATAGGCTTGCAGATCGAACAGGCGGACGGCACCACCACGCCGGTCACGTTGTTTGATGCCAACACCAATGCCACCAATTTCCGCGCCAGTCATTTCGGGATCGCCGGTGATGCCACCGATTGCAGCGTGAGCGGTGGGGGAAACTGTGCACCGCTGAGCTACCTGCGTACCCTGGACATTGGCGATGCGCCGGACGTTGAAGGCGACCCTGCCAAATTCACCAACGACTTCTTTCTCTCGTTCCAGCGGGAGGGTGTGAGCTGGCAGAGCCCGGAGGGCGGCAACGTGATTGAGGCCGCGAAAGGTGTGTTTCTCAACCTGCCCACCACCATGACGCTGGATGCGGAAACGGTGTTTCAGAACGGTATTCCGCGGGAGCAGACCCATTACATCGACCGCGGTACTGGGATGTTTTGACGGTAGGTATGTTGTCGGATTACGCCTTTGGCTAATCCGACCTACTTTTCTATCCATTTGCATTACACTACCCTGCGTCCGATTCATCACAACAACGCAGGAGTTTTCCGGTGATCCGCTCTTTTTACTGGCACGATTATGAAACCTTCGGCGTGGACCCGGTGCATGACCGGCCCTCGCAGTTTGCCGGCGTGCGGACTGACGCGGATCTGAACATCATCGAAGACCCGCTGGTGATCTACTGCAAACCTGCGGACGATTACCTGCCCTCTCCGGAAGCCTGCCTGATTACCGGTATCACGCCCCAGAAAGCCCTTCAGGACGGCTTCCCCGAGGCGGAGTTTATTGCCCAGATCAATGAGGCTTTCAGTCAGCCCGGCACCTGCGTGGTGGGCTACAACAGCCTGCGGTTCGATGACGAAGTAACCCGCCACACCCTGTACCGCAATCTCCGCGATCCCTACGCCAGGGAATGGCAGAACGGCAATTCCCGCTGGGACATTATTGATATGGTGCGGCTGACCTACGCGCTGCGCCCGGAGGGGATCGAGTGGCCCCGCAAGGAAGACGGCAGCCCGAGCTTTCGCCTTGAGGAACTGACGGTTGCCAACGGCATTGCCCATGAAGCGGCCCACGATGCCATGTCGGATGTGGAGGCCACCATTGCCGTGGCCAGGTTGATCAAGGAAAAGCAGCCCAAACTGTTCGATTTCGTGTTGAACAACAAGGACAAGCACTCCGCCCGCGTCATGCTGGATACCGCCACCCTGAAGCCGGTCTTCCACGTGTCGGCCAAGTACCCGGCATCCAGAGGCTGCTGTGCATTGGTTGCTCCGGTGGCCGAGCACCCGACCAACAAGAACCTGGTCATCGTTTACGATCTGCGGGAAGACCCCAGCGCGCTGATCCACGCCAGTGTTGACGAGATTCGTCAGCGGGTATTCACTTCCCAGGCGGAACTGGGGGAGGGCGTCAGCCGGTTTCCCCTGAAGGGCGTGCAATTGAACAAGTGCCCGGTGCTGGCACCGGCGAACATGTTGTCTACCTTGTCACCGGAACGACTGGAGCAACTGGCACTGGACGGTGACCAGCTGCGCGCCAATCTCGCCCTGTTGCGCAAGGCCACGGACCTGCCCGCGCGGATTGCCCAGGCGTTTGACCGGGAGTTCGAGGGCAGTGACCTGAGCGATCCGGACGAGCAGCTCTACGCCGGGGGCTTTATCAGCAAAACCGATCGGGAAAAACTCAACTGGGTGATTCAGCAGCCGGTGGAGACGCTGGGTGAACTGGATGTTCGCTTTGACGATGAGCGATTGCAGGAATTGCTGTTTCGCTACCGGGCCCGCAATTACCCGGGGAGCCTGATTGGTGAGGAAATGGAACGCTGGGAGGCGTTTCGCAGCCAGCGTTTGATGCAGCCCAAGAAGGGGTGG
>JAEPMM010000205.1 GCA_017643965.1 Marinobacter sp. | reverse complement strand
GGGTTTCCAGCGCTCCGTCATCGGTTCGCAGGGTGATGGCAGTGACGTTCCGGGCATCGGCGATCAACTTCTCCGCCTCCACGTGATAGCGGATCTTCACCCCCTTCTTCTCACAGGCGGTTGCCAGTTCCCGCGAGAACAGGTGGCAGTCACCGGTGCCGTCGGTGTCATAGCTCAGGGCTCCGTAGAGCGGGCCATCGCCCACCATACCAGGCTCCGCCTCCAGCACCTGTGCCGGTGTCAACAGGCGGGACGGAATGCCCAGCTCGGCCAGCAGGGCGTGGGTTTCCCGGTAGTGGTCCATCGCCTCCGGCGTACTGGCCAGATGCAACAGGCCCTGATGGGCACCATCAAAAGCCAGGTCCAGCTCCTGTTCCAGCGCCAGAAACCGTTCCCGGCTGTGGCTGCCCAAACGCAGCATGGCCCGCCGGTTCAGACCGAACAACCCGGGCGACCAGGCATAGCGCAGGGTGGCAAACATGAACCTGAGGGTTTCCACGGAGGGTGGCATCCGCAGCTTCAGCGGGCCATCCTGTTTGAAGATCCAGGGCAGCGCCTTGAACACCATGGCGGGATCCGCCCACGGATACACCACCGCGTAGGAGCGCTGGGCGGCGTTGCCCTTGCTGGTCTCGTTGCCGGCAACACCATGGCGTTCCAGCACCGTGACCCGATGCCCCCGGCGGTTCAGTTCGTACGCGGTGGTCATGCCTACCACTCCGCCACCCACAACAACGACATTCATTGATGGTCCCTCCGTTTCCAGCAACCCATTTACGCCACGCCGCTTCTCGCCAGCAGCTGGCGATACCGCTCCAGTACCTCCGCGTCCTCCTGCGGATACTCCGGAGCCAGTCGCTGCAACTGCTCAGCAAGCATCGCCGCCACGATGGCCCGGGCCTGGGGCTTACGGTCACCGGGCACAACAAACCAGGGTGCCTCCGCCGTATGGGTCGCGGCCACGGCTTCCTCCGCGAACGCCTCGTACTGCTGTCGCTTTTCCCAGCCATCAATGTCCGATTGGTCGAATTTCCAGCGCTTACGTGGCTTGTCGAGCCGCTTGAGCAGGCGCTGACGATGCTCATCCTCCGACAGGTTCAGCCAGACCTTAATCACCGTAGTGCCCTCTTCCACCAGGTGGCTCTCGAAATTCCGGATCGACCGGTACCGGTTCTGCCAGTGGTAACGTTCAGGCGGGTGCACAGGCCACACCCGCTCGGCCATCACCGCCTCGTGGTGGCTGCGATTGAATGCCACCATGTCACCAAACCCGGGCAGATAAGGTGTCACCCGCCAGAGAAAGTCGTGGCGGGTTTCGGCGCCCTGAGGGCGGCTGAACGACCAGGCATGAAAACCGGCCGGGTCGGCGAAGGTCGCCAGCGTACGGATCAGGCTATCCTTGCCGCTGGTGTCCGGGCCATGCACCACCAGCAGCAGAGCGCGCTGCCGGTTGGCCCACAGTCGCCGCTGGTATTCGCCGATCTGCTCGAGGCTGGCTTCCAGCCCCGGCAGGGCGCGGTCATCGTCAAGCAGGGTCGGGTAGTCCCGGAAACGGGGTGCTTCCGGGCCGAACAGCAATGCGCGCGCCAACGCCGATAACGTCATCAGAATACTCCGTGCCACTGACTATCAGTCCGATACAGGCCAACAATCGGACAATCTGGTAAACTTGTGTCATCAAATTCTCAGAATAGCAGTCAATGCTCTGGCTGCCCTGGAGTGTAATACCCGGCCATGAGTAAAAAACGTCGCGAGATTCCCGTATTCGATCAACCCATCATCGAAACCCACTGCCATCTGGATTACCTCAAGGATCGCCCCCTGGAGGACACACTGGCGGAGGCACAGCGGGTCAACATCGAGAGAGTGATCACCATAGCAGTGTCTCCGGACAACCTGGCGCGGGTGCGTGAACTCAGCCAGATTGCGCCCTGGGTCTATGGTACCCAGGGCATTCACCCCCACGATGCGGAAAGTTATTCAGACGAGGTGGAGGCAGAGATTCGTGCCCATGCCGGCGACGACAAGATCGTGGCGGTGGGTGAGATCGGACTGGACTACTTCTATGACAATGCCGACCGGGACGTGCAGCGCCAGGTGTTCCGGCGCCAACTGCAGATTGCCTGTGACAGCGACCGGCCGGTGGTCATTCACAGCCGCGATGCCGACGACGACACCATCGCCATCCTCAGCGAGTTCGAGGACAGCCTCAAACGTCGGGGCGTGATCCACAGTTTCACCTCCGGTCCGGGCCTGGCGAAATACGCGCTGGATCAGGGCTGGTGCCTCGGCTTCAATGGCATCACGACGTTCAACAAGGCCGAAAACGTGCGGGACATCGTGCGCATGGCGCCCATCGAACAGATTCTGCTGGAGACCGACTCACCGTTCCTGACACCGGTGCCCTATCGCGGCCGTGAAAATGCGCCGTTCTACATCCCGTTTGTGGCGGAGAAAATCGCCGAGGTGAAGGAACTGCCGCTGGATCAGGTGCTGGCGCATACCTATCGGAACAGCATCCGCACGTTTTTCAGCACGCCCTGACCGCGCCGCCGGGGCTGGCCTAGGCCCCGGTATCGCCGGCATCGAACAGGCAGTAGCCGTTGCGGCCTGCCTGCTTGGCCCGGTACATGGCCTGGTCCGCCTGCCGCAGCAGCTGATCGCCATCCAGCTCCGCCGCTTGCGGGTACAGCGTGACCCCGACACTGCCGGACACTTCGACCATATGATCTGCGACCCAGACCGGCTCGGCGATTTCCGCCAGCAGCCGTTTTAACAGGTTCTCCAGGTTGGCGCGGTCCTGAACGTTGACAATAATGGCAGCGAACTCGTCGCCACCCAGCCGGGCCAGGGTGTCCTCTTCCCGCAGCGTCGAGCGCATGCGGCTGGCCACTTCCACCAGCAATTCGTCGCCCGCGCCGTGGCCGAAGGCGTCGTTCACCGGTTTGAAGTGATCCAGGTCGATGTAGACCACGGCCAGGTGATCGTCCTGCCGGCGCTCCTGAGCCATGGTCTGCTGCAGCCGGTCGGCAAACAGCGAGCGATTGGGCAGCTGGGTCAGCGCATCGTAGTGAGCCATGGTGCGGAGTCTGTTCTCCTGCTCCTTGAGACGACTGATGTCACTGAAAATGCCGACAAAATGGGTCAGGGTATCGCGCTCATCGAGTACCCGGCTGACCGTCAGCGCAAGGGTCAGACCCTTGCCATCGGCCCGTTTCGATTCAAACTCGCCGGCCCAGAACCCCCGTTCCCTGGCGGTGTGGAGAATGCCCGGCCCCTCTTCCAGTGGCAGCGGCGGTAAGCGGCCGATGGCCCGTGCCCGCGAGTACCCGATCATCGACGAGTAGGCGCCGTTAACGTCAATCACCATGCCGTGCTCGTCGGTGATGAAAATGGCTTCCCGGGCGTGCTCGAACACGCTGGCGGCCAGGCGCTGGCGCTGCTCCGCCTGTTTTCGGCGGGTCACATCGTAGAGCGCACAGAGGATCACATTGTCCTGCTCGCCACCTTCATGGATTGGCGCCAGCGTCATGTCTGCCCACAACTGCGAGCCATCCGCCCGCTCGAATACCCACTCGCCGCTTTCCACCACGCCGCCGCGCACCCGTTCCATGACGTTGTCGGCCCGGGCCACCGAGGCCTGCCCATCGGGCTGGAGGGGCGGCATGAAGGAGGCCACGGCCTTGCCCATCACGAAGTCATCGGAGGGGCATCGAAGCAGCTCGACGGCAGCGCGGTTGAAATCGAAAAAGCGCCCATCGCGGATCATCAGCATGGGCTGTGGCCAGCTCAGAATCAGCCGGCGCAGGCGCCGCTGCTCGGTGGCAAGCTGACGCTTCTTGCGGCCCAGCCAGACCGAGCTCGCCAACAACAGGGCCAGCAGCAGGCCCACCGCAATGACCCAGAAGCGGTACTGATGAAAGGCATCCAGCCAGGTCAGTTGCGGCGCCCGATCGTAGGGTGCGATCCGCAGTTCGCGAGCCAGCAATTCCACAGACTGATAGTCGGCCGGCGGTGCAAAACCGGCAATGCCGGCCGCCTGGGCCGCGGGATCCTCGCTGTTCAGCGCGAACAACGCGGAGGCAATGCGGCGCACCCGGGCCTGATCGACGTGGGGCAAGGCCACCAGCGGCCACTCAGGGTACAGCCGGGTAGACACTTCGTAGGGGAAGCCGGAGAGATTCTGGGCATTCAGAACCTTGAGCTGATCCCGCAGGCGCGGGTTCTCTGCCGACATCTGCTCCAGAATGCCGGTACGGATAAAGCCGGCGTCTACATCGCCGGCCAGCACCGAGCGCACCACCCGGTCGTGGCTGCCCAGAAGCTTGACCCGACCACGACGGCGAAGGTCAACGCCCACCTCGATCAGCTCGAGGAGCTGGCTCTGATAACCCCCGAGAAAATGCACGCCCGGGCTGGCGATCATCCGGCCGTCGAGGTCCTCCAGACGGTTGATGTCGTCCCGCTGCGGGCGGGCAATGATCACGCCGCCCAAACTGGCCGTGCTGGTCGCTCCGGATTGACGCAGCACCGTGGCGAGCACCCCGGTGACACTGCGTTCACTGCGGATGACAAGGAAATGGCTGGGATTGGTCAGGAACAGGTCCAACTGATTGGCGGCCAGGGCACGGTTCATGTCGTCCTCAGCCAGTACTTCAAGGCGGACGTCCAGCCCGGTTTTCTCGCTCAGATAATCCGCCAGAGGCTGATACTGCATCACCATGACATCCGCCGGGCGATAGGCGGACACTCCCAGGGTAAGCCCCTCACTTGCGGTGGCAACCGGCGCGTCCAGAACCAGCAGCAGAAACAGCCAGGGCAGTCGTGGCAGCAGCTTCACAGCGGCCCCCGTGGGAGGAAGGACGCATCGCACAGGCCTTTCAGATCAACCGGCATTTTCAGTAACCCTTCCCTGAGCATCAGTTGGATGAGACTGGCGGCCACCTGTTCGACACGGCCGCCCGGCGCCAGATAGCGCTGGTTGGCAGAGAGGTCTGGCAGCATGACGGTCGCCAGGGCGCGGCGAACAGCCTCCGGCGTCACCTGTTGGCGGGTGGCAATGCGGTAGATGGCATCGTGAAAGCTTCTCACCAGATGGCTCAGCCCCCTGAAATGGCCTGCCAGAAGATCCCTCAGCGCCGGTCTCAGTTTGCCAGCCCGATCCCGGTTCACCACCAGCACATCGAAAATCGTTTCCGGCAGGGAACGGCTGTCAAACAACCGGATCGCACCGCGGGTTTCCAGCACCGACGCCACCGGCTCATAACTGACGGATGCGTCAATCTCGCCACGCTGCCAGGCCCGGGAATGCTGATGAACCGGAAGATCGACAACGTCAAGTTCTGACGGTTCCAGGCCCGCCTGCTCCAGTGCCCTGAGCAGCATGATGGCAGACACTCCCGCGAGCTCTACCGCCACTTTTTTTCCCCGTAGATCGTCAAGTGACTGCATACCCGGGCGGGCCATGATCACGTCCGCGCCTGCAGAGACATCCATCACGGCAATCACCGCCAGCGGCACACCCAGCGCCATCACCCGTAAGGCTTCATCCAGCGTAATGGCGGCCGCATCCAAACGCCCTTCAAGCAGACCTCTGACGGATTCCGACCCGGTTCCGCCCTTGACCAGGGCGACGGAGTCTTTCAGCCAGCCAAATTCCTCCGCCAGATACAGAGACTCATAGCCGATCCAGGGGTGCACGCCAACCTGCAATGGTGGTTTTCGGCTGCAACCCGGAAGCCCGGCACCCACCAGGGACGCAGAGGCCAGCGATCCAATAAATTGGCGACGGCGCATGAACCAGACTCCGGGCGACCGCATGAATAATGGTTAATGTTGTATCACATAATAGACCGGCACAAGGCCGCCTTTCGTCCATATGGCTCTGCGCACTGTGAAATCTAGTGAAAAGACAGGAAAACCCCCATCAGGACCGGAGACAGGAACGACAGCACAAAGCCCGAAGCGATCGCGACCGGCACGCAGGGCAGCCCGCCGCTGCTGCGGATGACCGGGAGCGTGAAGTCCATGGCGGTGGCGCCGCCGTAGCCGATGGCCATCGCCGGGCGGCGGGCAATCAGCAGCGGAATGATCGCCAGTGCGATGATTTCGCGGATCACATCGTTGAGAAAAGCCACCCCGCCCCAGGCCGGCCCGAGGGCATCCCCCACCACAATGCCCGAGAGCGAATACCAGCCGAAGCCGGAGGCCAGCGCCAGCGCGTCGTGCCACGGCAATGCCAGTAGCGGCGTCAGCGCCAGACCCGCCAGCAGCGAACTGCCCGCCATCGCCAGTGCGAT
>JAEPMM010000085.1 GCA_017643965.1 Marinobacter sp. | reverse complement strand
CTGGTCGGGCTGGTGTCGGTCAAGGGCTCCAGCAACTCCCACGTGGCGATTCTGGCCCGCGCCATGGGCGTGCCCACGGTCATGGGGCTGGTGGATATTCCGGTCAACCAGCTCGACGGCCGCGACCTGATCGTCGACGGGTTCGAGGGACAGATCTTTGCCTCTCCGTCCGAGGAGCTGCGGGTTTATTACCAGGAAATCTGCAACGAAGAGGACGAACTGGTCAAAGGGCTGGAAGTCCTGCGGGACAAGCCCTGTGAGACCACCGATGGGCATCGGGTGTCATTGCTGGTCAATACCGGCCTGATGACCGATGTGGTACGTTCCCTGAATCATGGCGCCGAGGGTATCGGGCTGTATCGCACCGAAGTGCCGTTCATGATCAAGGATCGTTTTCCCTCCGAGCAGGAGCAGCGCGAATACTACCGCGAACAGCTGGAGGCCTTTGCACCCAGCCCGGTGACCATGCGTACCCTCGACATCGGCGGTGACAAGGCGCTGACCTACTTCCCGATCGAGGAGGAAAACCCGTTCCTTGGCTGGCGGGGTATCCGGGTGACCCTGGATCACCCGGAAATCTTCCTGGTTCAGGTAAGGGCGATGCTCAAGGCCAGCGAAGGGCTGAACAACCTGCAGATCATGCTGCCCATGATCAGCAACATTTCCGAAGTGGAGGAGTCCCTGCACCTGATCTACCGGGTGTATCACGAGGTGCGGGAAGAGGGTTATGATATTCACATGCCCAAGGTGGGCGTGATGGTGGAGATTCCTGCCGCGGTTTATCAGATCCGCGAGCTGGCGGACCGGGTCGACTTCCTGTCCGTTGGCTCCAACGACCTGACCCAGTATCTGCTGGCGGTGGATCGCAATAACCCCCGCGTGGCTCAGCTCTATCATTCCTATCACCCGGCTGTGTTGCAGGCGCTGGTGCGCGTTGCCCAGGACGCTCATTCGGTGGGCAAACCGGTGGGTATTTGCGGCGAGCTGGCCGGCGATCCCGGCGGCGCCCTGCTGCTGATGGCCATGGGGTATGATTCCCTGTCGATGAACGCGGCCAGCCTGCCCAAGGTCAAATCGGTGATCCGCAGCGTTACCCGAGAGTGGGCCTGCCAGCTGCTGGAAGATGTGCTGCTACTGGATTCGCCCCATGTCATCAAGAGCTGTGTGGATCTGGCCCTGCGGAATGCCGGCTTCGGTCGTTATCTGCGACCGGGGAAATCCACCAGCACGGTCATTGCAGAACAGGCCGCATCCTGACACCGTGGCCATTCGGGCCACTTTATAGGGTGTGGACTCTAAAAACCGCTGTTACCTTGGAAACCGAGCCGTATAAGCTTTTAACGAACAAGAACCCGACCGGGAATGTTGTATGACGCCAGCGACCACGGATATCAAATCCAAACCCCGTATCGGCCTCGCCCTGGGTGGCGGCGGCCCATTGGGCGGGATTTATGAGATCGGAGCCTTGCGGGCGCTGGATGAGGCCCTCGACGGGCTGGACTTCAACAACATCGACGTCTACGTCGGGGTGAACGGCGGATCCTTCGTGGCCGCCAATCTGGCCAACCAGATGACCACCGCCCAGCTCTGCCGTATTTTTGTGCGCAATGAGGCGGAAGTTCACCCATTCCACCCGGAAGTTTTCTATCGGCCGGCGTTTCGCGAGCTCGGCAGCCGGCTGCTGGCTGTGCCGGGGCTGGTGACCACTGCCATTCGCCGGTTCGTCAATAACCCGTACGACCAGAGCCTGCTGGAGGCAATGACCATTCTTGCTCAGGCGGCGCCTGCCGGATTGTTTGATAACGAGGGTCTGCATGAGTACCTGCAGCGGGCCTTCACGATGTTGGGCCGGACCAACGACTTCCGGCAACTGAAGCGCAGTCTCTACATCGTCGCAGCCGACGTGGAAAGCACCGAGGCGGTCTGTTTTGGCGCACCGGGCTTTGATCATGTGCCCATCTCCCGCGCAATTCAGGCCAGCACGGCCTCGCCGGGACTGTACGTGCCGGTCAATATTGACGGCCGTTATTACGTGGACGGTACCCTGCGCAAAGGGCTACATGCGTCCGTCGCATTCGAGGACGGGGCCGATCTGGTGTTTGCCGTCAACCCCCAGGTGCCCATTGACGCCAGTGCAGCGGTGCGGGCCGGCACCATGAAGCCGGGGGAGCTGACCCGCTCCGGGATGCCGAACCTGCTGTCACAGATGTTCCGCACCATGGTGTATTCCCGCATGCAGTCGGGCATCGGCCAGTACAAACGGGATTACCCGGACAAAGACATCCTGCTGTTTGAGCCAACCCGGGACGACGCCAAGCTGTTTTTCTCCAACGTGTTCAGTTTCCAGTCCCGCCGCATGGTGTGTGAGCACGCCTATCAGATGACCCGTCGTGATCTGCTTCAGCGGGCGGACGAACTGGAACCCAAACTGGCCCGATACGGCATCAAGCTGCGCCGGGACCGGCTGGAAGATGAGCAACGCACCATCAGCACCAGTCTGTACGGTGAGATGTTGCCACTGTATGTGGCCAAAGGCCGCAAGAAGCGCGCCCAGAAGGGCAAGCTGGTCAGTGGGCTGGAAAACGTCACCCACCTGTTTTCCAAGGCACAGTAATCGCAACTGAAGGTCGGGCTCGCGACGCGTAACCCGACCCGTTCAGTCGCCACTCGAGTCAGAGGATGTAGCGGCTCAGATCCTCATCTTCCGCCAGTTCGCCGAGTTTCTCGTCCACGTACGCCGCGGTCACTTCGAAGCCGTCCGTGACCTGATCGCCAGCGTCGTAGGACAGACTCTCCAGCAGCCGCTCAAGCACCGTGTGCAACCGGCGGGCGCCGATGTTCTCGGTGGTCTCGTTGACCTTCCACGCTACTTCCGCGATTCGGGTAATGGCGTCGTCCGCAAACGTCAGCTTGACGCCCTCGGTACCCATGAGCGCTTCGTACTGCTGCACCAGTGAGGCGTCCGGCTCGGTCAGAATGCGTTTGAAGTCCTCCGGCGTCAGCGCCTGCAACTCTACCCGGATGGGCAGTCGCCCCTGAAGTTCCGGAATCAGGTCCGATGGCTTGGAAAGGTGGAAGGCGCCGGATGCGATGAACAGAATGTGATCCGTGCGCACCGCGCCGTACTTGGTGCTGACGGTGCTGCCCTCGATCAGTGGCAGCAGATCCCGTTGAACCCCTTCGCGGGAGACGTCAGAGGAGGTGTTCTCGGAGCGCTTGGCGACTTTGTCGATTTCATCGATGAATACGATGCCGTTCTGCTCAACGGACTGCACCGCGCGCTGTTTGATTTCCTCTTCATTCACCAGCTTGGCCGCTTCTTCATCCTTGACCTGCTTCAGCGCGTCCGCCACTTTCATCTTGCGGGTTTTCCGTTTGTCGGCGGACATACTGGAAAACATGCTTTGCAGCTGGTTGGTCATCTCTTCCATGCCGGGTGGTGCCATGATTTCGACACCGGCGCCGCCGCTGCGCAGATCAATCTCGATTTCCTTGTCATCCAGCTCACCTTCCCGCAGTTTCTTGCGGAACAGCTGGCGGGTGGACGATTCGCCATCGGTGCGCTGGCTGTCTTCCTTGAAGTCCCTGGCCGGGGGCAGCAGGGCATCCAGAATGCGCTCTTCGGCGGCATCCAGGGCGCGGTGTTCGTGGCGTTTTTTCTCGGTTTCGCGCAGCATCTTGACCGCCATGTCGGCGAGGTCACGGATGATGGATTCCACGTCCCGGCCCACATAGCCCACTTCGGTGAACTTGGTGGCCTCCACTTTCAGGAACGGCGCATCGGCCAGTTTGGCGAGCCGGCGCGCAATTTCGGTTTTACCCACGCCGGTGGGTCCGATCATCAGGATGTTTTTCGGGGTGATCTCTTCACGCAAGCCGGCATCCAGCTGCATGCGGCGCCAGCGGTTACGCAGGGCAATGGCAACCGCGCGCTTGGCCTCTTCCTGGCCGACGATGTGTTTGTTGAGCTCGTGAACAATTTCACGGGGAGTCATTGCAGACATGGTGGCTCCGGATCAGTCGTTGGCGGAAAGCACTTCCAGGGTGCGATTGTGGTTGGTGTAGATGCAGATGTCGGCCGCGATATCCAGGCCTTTCTCCACAATCTCACTGGCTTTCAGGTCGGTATTTTCAAGCAGGGCGCGAGCGGAGGCCTGGGCGAATGGCCCGCCGGAGCCGATGGCAATCAGGCCCTGTTCCGGCTCGATGACGTCGCCATTGCCGGTAATGATCAGCGAGGCGGTCTTGTCCGCCACCGCCAGCAGTGCTTCGAGCTTGCGCAGGGCGCGGTCTGTGCGCCAGTCCTTGGCCAGTTCCACCGCCGCCCGGGTGAGGTTGCCCTGGTGTTTCTCCAGTTGAGCCTCGAACCGTTCAAACAGCGTAAACGCGTCGGCGGTGCCGCCGGCAAAGCCCGCCAGCACCTGGCCGTTGTAGAGCCGGCGAACCTTGCGGGCATTGCCTTTCATTACGGTGTTGCCGAGGGAAACCTGGCCATCGCCAGCCATGGCGACTTCGTCGTCGCGCCTGACGGAGAGAATGGTAGTCATGTGGGCTCCAGTTGCCTGATGAAAAACGGTATTCAGCAGTTATGGAGGCTGGCGGTGTGTTTTCAAGGGCTGGCAGTCAGCCCTCTTTGGGAATTTTCCGCACCAGGGGTTCGATATTGATGGAGACCAGCTTGTCGATGGCGGAGTTCATCTGGCTGCGGGAGGTGAAAGGGCCCACGTTGACCCGATACCAGGTGCTGCCGCTGTCGAGATCGATGCGCTGAACGTTGGCCCGCAGTCCCTGGAACGCGATCTGCGCGCGCTGGCGTTCAGCGTCCTGTTGGCTGCGGAAAGAGCCTGACTGAATCAGATAGGTAAAATCCTGGGATGCCGGTCCGGGCGTGTACTCCTCCACTTTCGGGGGAACCACCTCGGATTCCGGCAGCAGCTCGTAGAACCGGTAGCGTTGCTTTTCCTCTTTGCCGGAGGCGGTTTCCCGCTCAGCGGGCGGTGGTGCGACCGGTGCCTGCCTGGTGGTTTCCCGCGGCACAGGGTCCGGGGCCGGCAGCGAATTGAGGTAGGCGATGAAGCCGATAAAGCCGCCAACGGCTGCGAGTGACAGAACCCACTTCAGTGACATGTGTTGATCGTTCCTGAGTTACATTTCTTCCGGCGCGCTAACGCCAAGAAGGTCCAGACCATTGGCGATCACCTGGCGCACCGCCAGGTAGAGACTGATGCGAGCGTCGCGCAGGGCGGTATCTTCAATCAACACCTTATGGGCGTTGTAGTACGTATGGAATTGCCCCGCCAGCTCCCGCAGGTAATGGGTCAGGTGGTGCGGCTCACGCTGGGTCGCGGAATTGGCAATCAGCTCGGGATATTTCGCCAGCTGGTTGGCCAGTTCTTTTTCTTCGTCCAGTGTCAGCAAGGACAGATCGCCAACGCATTCATTCAGGCCGCGGTTTACGCCTTCCGCGGCCAGTTTGCGCAGCACGCTGCAGATACGCGCGTGGGCATACTGAATGTAGTACACCGGATTTTCATTGGTCTGGGAGCGGGCCAGATCTATGTCGAAGGTCAACTGGGAATCGACGCGGCGTGCCGCCAGGAAAAAGCGCGTGGCGTCGCGGCCCACTTCGTCAATCAGGTCACGAACGGTCACGTAGCTGCCGGCACGCTTGGAGATCTTCACCTCCTGTCCGGAGCGGGTCACCATGACCATCTGGTGCAAGACGTAATCCGGCCAGCCCGCGGGAATGCCGGCGTTGAGCGCCTGAAGGCCAGCCCGCACGCGCGTGACGGTGGAATGATGGTCCGCGCCCTGCTCGTTGATCACTGTGGTGAATCCGCGCTGCCATTTGTCCAGGTGGTAGGCCACGTCCGGCAGGAAATAGGTGTAGCCACCGTCTTTCTTGCGCATGACGCGGTCCTTGTCGTCACCGAACTCGGTGGTTTTCAGCCACAGGGCGCCGTCGTGTTCGTAGGTGTAGCCGTTTTCCTGCAGGCGGTTGACCGTCGCTTCGACCTTGCCGTCCTGATAGAGGGAGGATTCCAGGAAGTAGACGTCAAACTCTACGCCGAAGGCCTTCAGGTCGAGATCCTGCTCACGGCGCAGGTAGGCCACGGCAAATTCACGGATGGCGTCCATATCCTCGGGATCGGCTTTGCCGGTCACCTGACGGTCGTCTGCGGTGATGGTCTCGCCGGCCAGATACGCGTTGGCCACGTCCACAATGTAGTCACCGCGGTAGCCATCGGCAGGCCAGCTGTCGTCTTCCGGTGTCAGTCCTTTCACCCGGGACTGTACCGACAGGGCCAGGTTGTTGATCTGCGCGCCGGCGTCGTTGTAGTAGAACTCCCGGGTCACCGCATAGCCGTTGGCTTCCAGCAGGCGGCACAGGCAATCGCCGATGGCGGCGCCACGGCCATGGCCAACGTGCAGGGGGCCGGTCGGGTTTGCCGACACGAACTCCACCTGCACCTTTTCACCCTGACCGCTGCGGTTGCGGCCAAACTCACCAGCCTCGTCCAGAATGGTGTTCACCACGCCGAAAGCGCTGGCGGTGCTCATGAAGAAATTAATGAAACCGGGACCGGCGATTTCCACTTTTTCCACCGCCGAGCTTTGTGGAATCCGCGCCACCAGCGCCTCTGCCAGTTGCCGCGGCGGGCAGCCCGCTGCCTTCGCAGCCACCAGGGCAATATTGCAGGCGTAATCGCCGTGGGACTTGTCCTTGGTGTTACCAACCTGCGGGCTGTAGGACTGGTCCGCGGGCAGGGTGCCCTCGGATTGCAGAGTTGCCAGCGCAGACTGGAGCAGATCGGAGACGGTTTCTTTCATGCTGTCGGATGACTCGGTTTACAGGAGAATGGGTATCAGGCGGGAGACCGCCGGGAATCGAAGCTGGCTATTATCGCGGAAACGGCAGCCGCAAGCAAAAAGCCTGCGCGTGTCTCAGCCGGTTTCCTGCGGATCCACATCGATCATCCATTTCAGCCCGCCCGGCAGTTTTTGCTGATCCAGATCCTGACACAGATGGGCAAGCACCTGGTTCAGTCGTTTGCGGTTGTCACAGCACAGCACCAACTGGGCGCGGTGGCGGTCCGCGCGGCGGGCGATAAGCGCCGGCAGCGGGCCCCAGACCTCAATGCCGGTCACGCTGGCTTTCGGTTTCAGGGTGTCCAGTAGCGCCAGGCTGTTTGCCATGGTGTCTGCTTCTGCCCGGAATATTGCCATGGCTCGAAAAGGCGGGAACTGGCCGCTCTCGCGCTCCGCAAGGAGTTGATCCGCCAGGGTCAGGTAGTGGCCCTGGCAGAGGGATTTCAGAATCGGATGGTCGCTGTGGCAGGTCTGGACCAGAACGTGTCCGGGTTTTTCGCCACGGCCAGCGCGACCGCTGACCTGCAGCAAGGTCTGGATCAGCTGTTCGGGGGCCCGGAAATCGATGCTGAACAGGCCGCCGTCGGCGTTGACCACCACCACCAGCGTGACGTTGGGAAAATCATGACCTTTCGCCAGCATCTGGGTGCCCACCAGGATGCAGGGTTCCCCGGTGTTCACTTTTTTCAGAATGCCCTGGATGCTGCCTTTGCGCTGGGTGCTGTCGCGGTCCACCCGCACCACCGGCGTGTCCGGAAATTGTGCAGCGAGAATGTCCTCGGTGCGTTCGGTGCCCTGACCAACCGGTTTGAAGGCCTCGCTCTGGCACTTTGGGCAGTGCTCCGTGGCGGCGGTCTGGTAATCGCAATGGTGGCAGCGCATGGCCCGGTCCCGCCGGTGGTAGGTCAGCCGGGTGTCGCAGCGCGGGCATTCCACCATATGCCCGCAATCGAAACACATCATCACCGGGGCAAAGCCGCGCCGGTTTACAAACACCAGGGCCTGCTGGCCAGCTGCAAGGCATTTCTCGATGGCTTGCAGGGTAGGGCGGGAAAGGCCGCCCTCGAGCGGACGGCTGCGGATATCCAGCAGGCTGATGGTGGGCGGCCGGGCGTTACCTGCCCGCTCTTCGAGTCTGATCAGCCGGTATTTGCCGGACAGGGCGTTGTGATAGGACTCCAGTGAGGGGGTCGCCGAGCCCAGTATTACCGGGCATTGATTCAGGTGCGCCCGGTACACGGCCACATCCCGACCTGAGTAGCGGAAACCCTCGCCCTGCTTGTAGGAGCTGTCGTGCTCCTCGTCGACGATAATGGTTTTCAGGTGGGTGAACGGCAGCAGCACGGCGGACCGTGTACCGATCAGAATGACCGGTTCGCCGTTACGGATTTTCAGCCAGGTAGACAGGCGCTCCCCATCATTCAGGGCTGAGTGCCAGACCACAATCCGGTGGCCGAAATAGCGCCGGAATCGGGCCACCGTTTGCGGCGTCAGATTGATTTCCGGCACCAGCATCAGGGCCTGTGAGGTGTCATCGAGCTGTTGTTTCAGGTAATGAAGGTAAAGCTCGGTCTTGCCGCTACCGGTAATGCCGAACAGCAGCGATGCGCTGAAGCCTCCGTCTGGCCCGGGAATCTGGTCAGCGGCTGCTTGCTGGGCCGGCGACAGGGTCGGGCCCGGCGTTGGCGATGCCGGGTCAGGCGCTTTGCCTGAGGCGGCACACTCCTCCACCAGCGCTTTCTGGTGCAGTGTGCGAATCTGCTCCCGGGTGAAGCCGGCGGCGACAATGGCCGACACCGGGGCGCCGGCAGGGCGCTCTCTGAGCCAGGTAAGCAGTGCCTTTTGACGATGGGCGTTGGCGGATAGCGCTTCAGGGAGCCCGGCGGCACGCCACCAGGTGTCCGGCTTTTCCGCGGCCGGGCGGCCGCGCCGCAATGCCGGCGGCAGTGCAGTAAAGAGGCATTCCCCCAAAGGGTGCTGATAATAGTCCGATGCCCAGCTCAATAGCCGAAAGGTTTCCGGCGGTAGGGCCGGCCAGGGCTCAGGGGTGGAGTACACCGTTTTCAGTTCAATACCGGCGGGCGGCTCGACACCGGTTTCCACCACCAGGCCCATGGCCGACTGCCGGCCAAACGGTATGCTCACCCGCTGGCCAGGCTGGAGCGCCCGGTGGTCGGGCATGCGGTAGTCGAAAAGACGGCGTAAAGGGCGGTTCAAGGCAATACGCACAGTGGCCGGCCATTGCCCGATTCCACTGGAAGTCCGTTTCGGTGAGGCAGTCACGGTATTTGCGTATCCTTGATATCGACGTAGAGGCGGCCGGTATGGCGTGCGGGCGAAATGCCCCAAAGGTTTGGGCTTGCCTGCCGTAGCGTTTGCAAGTAAGATTCGCGGTCTATTTCCGGCAGGGCATGATTGTGCCCCGTCTTCTTCATTGATTCAAACATGCGGTGCCCGGCGCCCGGAGTAAGATACTCCCGCGATCTGGTAGCGGCATGACCGACAGAGGTTCGCCATGAAAGAAGGTATCCACCCCAAGTACGAAGAGATTACCGCAACCTGCTCATGCGGTAACGTGATCAAGACCCGTTCCACCATTGGTCAGGATCTGCAGCTGGATGTGTGCTCCCAGTGCCATCCGTTCTACACCGGCAAGCAGAAGGTTATGGATACCGGTGGTCGTATCGATCGCTTCCAGAAGCGTTTCGGTGGCCGCATCGGTGGCAAGAAAGACTGATTATCCGGCTCTTTCTGAAAAAAGCGTCCTGCGGGGCGCTTTTTTTGTGCCCGAATCCCGGGGGCATCCGTAAATAGTGGCGGCGTATACGCAATTGGCCCTATTGACTGCTCAGTAAATGCACAATCAGGCCTTGTCTGATCTACGCCTGCGCGCCATAATGGCGCGCTCCGTTGGGACAGGTCCCGGCGGGTTTATTACCTCTTAAACGTGACAAACGGAACAGTGGCAATGTCTCAAGATCTGAAAGAAGCAGCCCTTGAATATCACGCCAAGCCGCGGCCTGGTAAGCTGAGCGTTGAAATCACCAAGCCGTCCAAGACCTCCCGCGACCTTTCCCTGGCGTACAGCCCCGGGGTTGCCGAACCGGTCCGCGAGGTCGCACAGGACCCCGAGAACGCATCCAAGTACACTGCCAAAGGCAACCCGGTAGCCGTGATCTCTGACTGTTCTGCCATTCTT